>JAGCLN010000205.1 GCA_017646945.1 Clostridia bacterium
CCGTAGTTATCACCGCCAACGATTACGCTTGATTTAAGTTCAAGCGCTCTTTCGCTATACTTTTCATCAACTACTGAGAAACAGAATTTTGAAAGGAATGGGATATTTGAACGGTAAGGAAGAATTTTTGCACCGGCAGGCATAATATGGTCGGTAGTAATGTTATCGCCAACCTTTAAACCAACGGTTACTGCAATTTCGTTATCTAAGGGTTTAGTTTCAGGGAAAGGTTTAATGTTAGGTCCGCGAAGAACTTCTAACTTTTCTGCTTCTTCAACGCTTGCAGGGGGAACTACCGCGCTATCGTCAACATCGAACTTGTTAGGCATTTCGATAACGGCTTCCTTACCCAAAAGTCTTGGGTCGGTAATTTCACCAAAGATAGCCGCCGCAACCGCCGTTTCGGGCGAAACGAGATATACGCCTGCATCTTTAGTTCCACTTCTGCCTAAGAAATTACGGTTGAAAGTTCTAAGGCTCACGCCTTGAGAATTTGGCGAAAAGCCCATACCGATACAAGGACCGCACGCGCATTCGAGAATTCTTGCGCCCGATGCGATTATATCGCCAAGCGCACCGCACTTGGTAAGCATTTGAAGAACTTGCTTAGAACCTGGGGAAACTGACATAGATACGTCATCGCTAATCTTTTTACCCTTTAAAAGCGCTGCAACTTTTAAAAGGTCTTGAAGTGATGAGTTAGTGCAAGAACCAACGCATACTTGGTTTACCTTTACGCCTTTGAGCGAAGATACTTCCACAACGTTATCAGGGCTGTGGGGGCAAGCGATTAAGGGGTTGAGTTCGGATAAATTAATATCGATAATTTTATCGTAAACCGCATCTTCATCAGAAGATAAGGGGATATAATCTTCTTCTCTGCCTTGAGCCTTTAAGAACTCTTTGGTAATTTCATCAGACGGGAAGATAGAAGTGGTTGCGCCAAGTTCAGTACCCATATTAGTAATGGTAGCGCGTTCGGGAACGGAAAGGGTTTTAACGCCTTCGCCACCCCACTCGATAATTGCGCCAACACCGCCTTTTACTGATAATATACGAAGTATTTCAAGGCTGACGTCCTTAGCGGTAACGAAGGGGGAAAGTTTGCCCGTCAAGTTAACCTTATACATTTTGGGCATAGTGATAAAGTAGGCGCCACCGCCCATAGCAACGGCAACGTCAAGACCGCCTGCGCCAAAAGCGAGCATACCGATACCACCGCCGGTCGGCGTGTGGCTATCAGAACCGATTAAGGTTTTGCCGGGCTTACCAAATCTTTCAAGATGAACTTGGTGGCAAATTCCGTTACCCGGGCGAGAAAAGTAAATGCCGTGCTTTTTAGCAACCGTTTGAATATAACGGTGGTCGTCTGCATTTTCAAAACCGCATTGTAAAGTATTGTGGTCGATATACGCAACGGAACGCTCGGTCTTTACCCTTTTAAGCCCCATCGTTTCAAATTCAAGATAAGCCATAGTACCGGTAGCGTCTTGAGTTAAAGTTTGGTCGATTTTGAGTGAAATTTCTTCACCCTTTACCATGTTACCCGATACTAAGTGATTTTTAATAATTTTTTCAGCAATTGTAAGTCCCATAATAACACCCTATTTTAATTTTTCAATATTTTTCTTAGCGTTTGTAATATGTTTTATCATAAGTTCTTTTGCAAGCAATCCGTCACGCTTTTCAATAGCGGTTAAAATTTCACGATGCTCGATTACCGCTTCGTTAGCCCTATCGCTACCCGAAAAAGACGTCTTTCTGCAAAGTTGAACCTTTCTGTGAAGGGTGGATAAAATTGATTGATAAATTTCACTACCCGAGTTTTTATAGATAAGGTCATGAAAAACGGAATCCGTTCCCTTTAACTTATCGGCGTAATTTTTAAGCGTGTAAAACTCTTGAAGTTCAACCGCTTCACGCATTTTATTAAGTTCTTCTTCCGTGATATTCTCAACGCAACGCATAGTAGCATCACCTTCAATTTTTATGCGGATATCGTAGATATCCAAAATATCTTCAGGCGATATGCCAACGACTACGTGACCTTTTGGAATTTCTTTTAAAAGGTCTTCTTGCTCTAATCGGCGTATTGCTTCTCTAACGGGCGTTCTTGAAACGCTTAAAGCGTTCGATATTTCCGTTTCGGTAATCACGTCACCTTTTTTATAAACACCCGTTAAAATATCATTTTCAAGCTTTTCGAACACCGCGTCCGCACGCGACGTAAATTTAACCTGTGTCATTCTTCACCCAAATTAATATGTATTTTTATAATCTTATGTCGGAATATTTTTCAACTAATTCAATAAGTTCGCCGGTTGAAATCGAAGTTTGGCGTTCGTTTTCATACTCAGCGTCAACCCACTCTTTAATCTTAATAACTAAGTCGCTCTTTTTGTCAACTTCCTTAGGCGTGCCAACGAGTTTATAGTAACTGTTAATCCAGTAAGCAATACCAGCAAGGCCTGAAGTTTTAGAAATCGTTACGGTTGCAGGGCGATTTAAGATTTTACCAGTATCGAAGATATTGTAAATTTCTTCATCTTTCAAAAGCCCGTCTGCGTGAATGCCCGCTCTCGTTTGGTTGAAGTAATCGCCAACAAACGGGGTCATCGGCGGAATTACGTAGCCCATTTCCTTTCTAAAATACTCTTTAATTTCGGTGATAACGGTGGGGTCCATACCGTCAAAAGTACCGCGAAGAGAAGCATATTCCATAACCATAGCTTCCAAGGGAATGTTACCCGTTCTTTCGCCGATACCAAGAAGTGAACAGTTTACCGCGCTTGCGCCGTAAAGCCAAGCCGCAGTTGCGTTAGATACAGCCTTATAAAAGTCGTTATGACCGTGCCATTCGATTTGCTCACTTGGAATGCCCGAGTATTTCTTAATACCGTAAATAATACCGGGAACGCTTCTTGGAAGTGAAGTTTCACTAAACGGAATGCCGTAACCCATAGTATCGCACGCTCTAATTTTTACGGGAATACCAGCCTTTTCAGAAAGGTCGTGAAGGGCGTGAATAAAGGGAATTACGAAACCGTAGAAGTCTGCCCTTGTAATATCTTCAAAGTGGCATCTTGGAACGATACCCGCATCAAACGCCGATTGAACGATTGAAAGGTAATGCTCTAAGGCTTGCTTTCTCGTCATTTTAAGCTTCTTGAAAATGTGATAGTCAGAACAACTTACTAAAATACCCGTTTCTTTAATATTCATTTCTTTAACGAGTTTAAAGTCTTCCTTAGTCGCCCTTATCCAAGAAGTGATTTCGGGGAATTTAAGGCCGAGTTCTCTACACTTGTCAAGCGCTTCACGGTCTTTCTTACTGTAAATGAAGAATTCCGTTTGGCGAATAATACCGTTAGGACCGCCGAGTTTACTCATAAGTTTGTAAACGTCAACAATTTGTTTAACGGTATAAGGTTCAACCGCTTGTTGACCATCACGCATGGTGGTATCGGTTATCCAAATTTTTTCAGGCATATCCATAGGCGAACGGCGTTGGTTAAATACTACCTTGGGAACTTCGTCATAAGGATAAATTTCTCTATATAAATTAGGCTCTACAATATCTTGGAGCGTATATTTATAAGTTTCTTGCTCTAAAAGATTAGTTTTGTTTGATAATTTAAGCATAGCAATCTCCTTCGTTTAATTTTCTACTTTGAATTTATAAGCAATTTGCTTATTTGTATATTTGTATACAATTATACATTTAATTGTTCGCTCTGTCAACTGTTTGAGCGTATATATTTAATAATATATAAAATTCCGTATTGATTTTTTACCGTTTATACTATATAATCTATTTATAAACTTTTATCGTTAAGGGCAAAACTGCGCTTATTTAGATAAATTATAGGAGAAGATATGAATAACAAAGAATTTTTCAAGCAAGCAAAATTAGGTATGTTTATTCACTGGGGCTTATATAGTGTAGCTGGTGGCGAGTGGAAAGGAAAAAGAACGGAATATCCTGCCGAATGGATAATGACTTATAATAAAATTCCCGTAAAGGAATACGAACAATTAGCAAAGGCGTTCAACCCTATTTATTTCGATGCGGAAGAATGGGTTAAACTTGCAAAAGAAGCAGGTATGCAATATATCGTTTTCACAAGCAAGCATCAAGAAGGCTTTGCAATGTTTAAGTCAGACGTTGATTCTTATAACGTAGTTGACGCCACACCCTTTGGGCGTGACGTTGTTGAAGAACTTGCTAAGGCTTGCCGTAAGTACGATATGAAACTCGGATTATACTATTCTCAAGAATTAGATTTCCACGAAGAACACGGCGGTGGCGTTCATTATATTGACCCGTGGCTTGGTTGTGACTGGGCTAATAACTGGGACTGGCCCGACAAGGCAAAAAAAGATTACAAGATTTGCTTAGAAAAGAAAATCAAACCGCAACTTAAAGAAATTCTTACTAAATACGGTGACTTGCTTTGCATTTGGTTTGACGACCCTTGCGAAATCACCTTAGAACAAAGTTTAGACCTTTACAATTTAGTTAAAGAACTTCAACCCGATTGCTTAGTTCCCACAAGAATAGGTAACGGCGTTGGTGAAATCAATTCGTATGGTGACAATCAACTTCCCGATAGCGATTGGGAGGGTTTGGGTGAAGCCTGCATCACCATGAATCACACTTGGGCTTACAAGGGTTATGATAATGACTGGAAGTCTGCTGAAGAAATTTATAAAATGCTTAAAAAAGTAAACGGACACGGCGTAAATCTTTTAGTAAACGTTGGTCCTGACCACTTAGGAAGAATTCCCGCTCCGTCAGTTGATATTTTAAAAGAATTTGGTAAATTAGTTAAAGAAAACAAGTAAAAAAATACCGTGCTTACTTTAGCACGGTATTTTTATTTACTGTTTAAGATTTGTTTATATTTATTTTTGGTGGCTTCACCGCCACGAATATGGCGCTCGGATAAGTTTATTTCTAAAACCTTTTTTACTTTATCGTATAGGTATAGTGAAATAGGCTCTAATCTTTCCACCATATCTTTATGCACGGTGGACTTACCCACCCCGAAAACGCTTGCCGTTTTTCTAACGGTTGCGCCGTGTTTAATAATATATTCCGCCTCAAGAATAACCCTATTGTAAGTTCTTTTATTCAAAACCATTATCTCCTACCATTAAGGTATGAGAAAGGCAAATAAAAAATGCGTAAAACCCTTACGCATTTTTATTTAAGTTATGAAACCTTCGGTTGATATGAGTTTGCTAACGCAAACGATATGAACGCTACCCGAGTATTATGATTTTACCGAAGTAAAAAGTTGTGGTTTTATTTTTTTAAGTTTAATAAAATAAATTAAGACGTTAGTTGCGAGCAGAAGAAGGCTCGACGATAATCTCGTTGGGCATAATAGACCTTTTTGGTCATTATGGTCACGAGTTATCGGCAGTAACGCACTTATGCGACGCAAATCACGGTTTAATTTTTGTTGCCATGTATCGGTGCAGGTATCCTACCACCACGACTGATAAACTTTTCGGCGGATTTTGAGTGAACGGGCATGATGGGTGCGCGACCTAAAAGACCACCGAATTCAACGTATTCACCAACGGTTTTATTGGGAACGGGAATAATTCTAACAGCGGTAGTTTTATTGTTTACCATACCGATAGCCATTTCGTCTGCAATAAGGGCGGAAATAGTTGATACGGGGGTATCGCCGGGGATAGCAACCATATCGATACCTACTGAGCAAACCGCAGTCATCGCTTCAAGTTTAGAAAGGGTGAGCGAACCGCTATCTGCAGCGTTAATCATACCGATATCTTCACTAACGGGAATAAACGCGCCTGATAAACCGCCAACGTTAGAACAAGCCATAACGCCACCTTTTTTAACGGCATCGTTTAAAAGGGCAAGGCAAGCGGTAGTGCCGTGGCAACCCACTTCTTCAAGGCCCATTTCTTCTAAGATGTGGCCCACGCTATCGCCGATAACGGGGGTGGGCGCAAGAGAAAGGTCAACGATACCACGTTCCGCGCCTAAACGCTTACTTGCTTCATCTAACACAAGGTTACCTACTCTCGTGATTTTAAACGCCGTTTTCTTAACGGTTTCGGCAAGTTCGGTAATAGATGCGTTAGGAATAGATTTTAATGCGTGCTGAACAACGCCCGGACCTGATACGCCTACGTTGACAACACAATCGCCTTCACCAACGCCGTGGAACGCACCTGCCATAAACGGATTATCTTCAACCGCGTTACAGAAAGCAACGAACTTCGCCGCGCCTAAACCACCGGGCGAAATTTCCGCCGCACGTTTTACAACTTCACCAACGAGTTTAACGGCATCCATATTGATACCTGCTCTCGTTGAGCCAACGTTTACGGAAGAACAAAGCCTTTCTGTCTTTGATAAAACTTCGGGAATAGATAAAATAAAACTCTTCTCGCTTTCGGTCATGGACTTATGAACGAGCGCGGAATAACCACCGATAAAATCAACGCCGATTTCCTTTGCGGCTTTATCAA
>JAGCLN010000206.1 GCA_017646945.1 Clostridia bacterium
AAATTCTTCCTACCACCCCACGTTCTTTGCACTTTTTCAAAAGTGAAATATTAAAAAGTTCATGGTCTAATCTTCCGCCAACGCAAAAATAACCGTCAATTTCAGTTGCGCCGAGTGAAATCGCCTTATTAATAGCAAGTTCAAGGTCGGAATAATTTTTATCTACGGGATAAGTTTCCGCACCGTCAGGCACAAACCCCAAACTATCGAAATCGCCAAGAATATAGTTTGGCTTAACACCTAAGTTACGGGCGTAAAGATAACCTTTGTCAGCGCAAATTAAAAGGTCGTAATTGTCAAGGTTAACACTTTCAAACGGACCGCCTGCAAAAATCGCTACCTTCATAAGTTACCTTCTTCCTTTATATAAGTTCTTCTAAGTTGACCGCAAGCGCCTTCTATATCCGCGCCGAAAAGCCTTCTAACCGTTGCGGAAAGTCCACCCTTAGTAAGTTTATCGGCAAAGCGGTATGCAGACTTATCGTCAGTTGCTTTCAAGCCGTTTTCCTTAACTTCGTTAAGCCTAATAATATTAACGTGGCACGGGCGGTGCTTTAAAAGTCTAATAAGTTCGTTTAAGCACTCGTCCGTATCGTTTACGCCTTTTACGAGCGAGTATTCAAAGATAAATCTTCTACCCGTTTTTTCAAAGTAATTGTCGCAAGCGGATAAAATTTCTTCAACTGAATATGCCTTTGCTATCGGCATAAGTTTTGCGCGCTCGCTATTTATCGGATTGTGAAGGGAAACGGTTAAGTTAAGCGGTAAACCTTCGTTTGCAAACTTTATCATTTCAGGCACTAATCCGCAAGTTGATAAACTTATGTTTCTCATACTGAAATTAAGCCCGTTTTTATCGGATAAAAGTTTTAAAAACGCCACTACGTTATCGTAATTATCAAACGGCTCGCCACTTCCCATTAAAACGATGTTGGTTACCGCTCTTTTTTGAAGAGTTCCGCCGTTTATCTTGTTGACTTCGGCAACGGTTGCAAGCATTTCGCCAGGGGTTAAGTTTCTAACCAAACCGCCTATACCCGACGCGCAAAACTTACACCCCATTCTGCAACCTACTTGCGTAGATAAACATTGAGTATTGCCGTAAGCGTTTTTCATAAACACGCATTCTATAATGTTGCCGTCACAAAGGGCGAATAGATATTTTTCAGTCCCGTCTTTTGAAACGAGTTTTTTAATGATTTTAACCGGCTCGTCTTCATACTCACTAAGAAGTTTTTCTCTAAACGCGGTGGATAAATCGGTCATTTCCGAAATCTTTCTACCACTTTGCAACGAGCGGAAGATTTGCCCAGCCCTAAAAGGCTTCTCGCCGAGAGAAGAAATGAGTTCTTTTAAGTTTTCTAAGGTCAAATCTTGAAGTATTTTCATAATTTTTTAATCTTGCAAACGTAAAAGCCTGCGCCTTGTGATATTTGCGGTAAAAATTGCAAGCCGTATTCGGTTTTTAAACTATCAAGGCTACAATTTATTTGTTGAACGGCAAAGCCGTTAGTTTTTGACAAGAAGTTTTTAATTATTAAATCGTTTTCTTCTTTTAACACCGAGCAGGTAGAATAAATAAGTTCCCCACCCTTTTTAACGTAATTTGAAACGTTTAAAAGTATTCTAAGTTGCAAAGCGGTAAGTTCGTTAATGCTTTGCTCGTTTCTATTAAGTTTAATATCGGGGTTATCTTTCATAACTCCCGAACCCGAGCAAGGCGCATCGCATAAAACGGTATCGAAACGATTTAAGAAATCTTCGCTATAAACGGTCGCGTCCATAACACTTGCCGTTACGTTAGTTTTATTCATACGCGTTGCATAGGCGTTTATAAGTTCTACCCTATGCTCGTGGATATCGCAAGCGGTAACGCTATCGTACTTTGAAGATAAGCAAACCGCCTTTCCACCGGGGGCCGAGCAACAGTCTAAAAGTTCGTTTCCGCCGTTAGCCATTGAACATATCGCGCGCGAACCAACCGACTGAAAGGTATAAACGCCATCGTAAAAATCGCCGTTTAAACTAAACTTTTTAACTTCAAAAGTATCGTCAAATGGTGTGTTTATAAACTCAACGCCGTTATCGTTTAAATACTTCAATCCGTCTACACCCGTGTTAAAGCGGATAAAGGTTCTATCTTTATCATAAGATAAAAAATCTTTAGCCAAATCTAAGCCGTAACAATTTACGAGTTTTTTAACTATAAACTCGGGGCAAGAATAAGTAATCGAGAATGATTTTATATCATTTCCGCTTGGAAGTTCAAAACCTTCTCTCACAAATCTTCTAAGCACGGCGTTTAAAAAACCTGAAACACCGCTTTTACCGAGTTTTTTGCAAAGTTCAACCAAAGTGTCGGTTACAAGGTGCGGTGGCGTTTCAAGGTATTTTATCGAGTAAATGCCGATTTTAAGTAAAATCTTAACGGACGCCTTGGGTGGCTTTTGGCAAAGCACCGAAATTATGTGATTAAGCGTAATATCTTTATCCAACACGCCGTAGCAAATCTTAGTGATTTTAGCCTTGTTTAACGGCTCTACCTGAGTATTTATTAGCGCTTGTTTAATAAACGAACCTTTTTGATAAACTTTGGATAAAACGTTATACGAGTCGTAATAAGTTACAAGCATAATTAAAACCTATAACCCACGGGGATTTTATGACCGAGCAAGAATTCTTTTGCGCTCATACGCTTTGAGCCTTCAAGTTGAACTTCTTCAAGCACAATCGCGCCGTTTGCGGTTGCAACTGTAATGCCGTTTTCTACCGACAATACTTCGCCCGCCACCCCGCTCTTATCCAAAACGCTCGCTTTGAATATTTTTAAGGTTTTGCCTTCGTATTTAGTAAAGGCAATCGGCCAAGGATTAAAACCGCGAATTAAGTTTTTAATATCGGTTGCCGATTTATTAAAATCAATAACCCCGTCTTCCTTTTTTATCATTTTAACGTGGGTCGCTTTGCTGTGGTCTTGCTGAACGGGCGTGATTTCACCCCTTTCGATACCATCTAACGCGCTAACGATAGCGCCTGCCCCTAAAACTGACAAGCGGTCAAATAATTCCCCTGCCGTTTCTTCGGGCATGATTTCAAGTTTAGACTGCATTAAGATATCGCCTGAGTCAACTTCTAAGCCAGTTTGCATAATGGTAACGCCCGTTTCCTTATCACCGTTGATAATGGAATACTGGATAGGCGCTGAACCGCGGTATTTGGGAAGTAAAGACGCGTGAACGTTAATAACGCCGTGCTTTGCTATATCCAAAATTTCTTGCGAGAGAATTTGACCGAAAGCGCAAGTTACCATAATATCCGGATTTAACGCTTTTAAATCATTTACCCCTTCGAGTCTGATTTTTTCGTAGCTTAAAGTACTGAGCCCAAGTTCAAGGGCGCAGGTCTTTACGGCGCAAGGCGTAATTATCGCCTTTCTTCCTACCGGTCTATCGGGTTGAGTTACAACCGCGAGTATTTGATGTTTTGAGCCGTGAATCGCTTTGAGTACGGGTACTGCAAAGTCAGGCGTTCCTAAAAATACTATTTTCATTTAACGATTACTCGATTGTAAATTTTCTGCTTTGTCAACGTATAAAACGCCGTTTAAGTGGTCGTATTCGTGGCAAATTGCCCTTGCCATAAACCCTTCCGCTTTTAATTTATACCACTCGCCGTTTCTATCTTGGTATTTAACGGTAACCTTATAAGGCCTTGTAACGTCACCTTGATAACCGGGAACTGATAAACAACCTTCAACGCCCTTTTGCTCACCGCTTTCAGATATGATTTCAGGATTGATAAATTCAATAACGCCGTCTCTTACGCTTTCGCCGTCAATCACTAAAAATATACGGCGAAGTACGCCTACTTGAACGGCGGCAAGCCCAGCACCGTCAGCCTTTACTAACGTATCGTACATATCGTCTAACAACTCGTGAGTTTTTGCGCCGAAATCAGTTACTTCAAACGATTTCTTTCTTAAAACCTCATCGCCTTTTTCCACAATTTTTCTTATTGCCATAACACACCTTAACTCGTACTTGACGGATTTACTTCAAGATAACACAAAACCTTTCTTGAAATTAGTCCGTTCGCTATTTTATAAAACTCGTTTTCAATATCTTCGTAATTATCCCTAATTCTCGCCAAAACTTGAAAACGGTATTTGTTCTTAATTTTTTTAACGGGGCTTTTCATTTTATCGAAATAAATAAATGACGAGTGATACTTCGAATAAACTTCCCTTGTCTTTTCAAAAGCCGATTTTAGCGTTGAAATTGCTAAATCTTCATCTTCACTCTCTACCATTAACCTTAAAACGTGAGAAAACGGCGGAAAGTACGACGCCTTTCTTACCATACATTCACGCTTAAAAAAGTTTTCGTAATCGTAGTTGATACTGCTTTGAAGAACGGGGTTTTTAGGCGAATAGGTTTGCAAAACTACCTTTCCGCTATCGTCCGCCCTACCGCTACGACCTGCTACTTGGGTTACGAGCTGAAAAGTTCTCTCACCCGAACGGTAATCGGAAAAATATAAGCTCATATCAGCATCGAGTATGCCTACAAGGGTAACCGACGGAAAGTCGTGCCCCTTAGCAACCATTTGCGTTCCTACTAAAATATCAGCTTTCTTTTCAGAAAACTCTTTTAAGATTTTAAAGTGCCCTTCTTTGTTTTGAGTGGTATCGTTATCCATTCTAAGTATCTTCGCGCTCGGGAATAACGCTTGACGTTCATCAACAACCTTTTGCGTACCCGTTCCGCTGTAATTTATACTAACCGAGCCACACTCGGGGCAAGCGGTGAGCATATGATACTGAGCCGAACAAAAATGGCATTTTAAAACTTGCTCCGCTTTGTGATAATGAAGTGGCACGTCACAATTTAAACACTTTGCAACGTAACCGCATTCTCTACATATTACTTTTTGCGAAAATCCCCTGCGGTTTAAAAAGATTATCGCTTGATTGCCTTTATCGAGGGTGTTTTTAAGTTCTGTTTTTAACGCTATCGAGAAAGGACTAATATTGCCGTGCTTAATCTCATCGCGCATATCCGCGATTATAATTTCGGGTAAAGGCCTTCCGTTTACCCTTTCTTTCATTTCGGCAAGATTGTACTCGCCGGTAGTTGCTTTTAAATAACTTTCAACCTTAGGCGTTGCACTACCTAAAACAAGTTTTGCGTTTGAAAGTTTGGCTCTATAAAGCGCAATCTCATCGGTAACGTAGCGAGGGCTTGCTTCACTCTCGTAACTTTGGTCGTGCTCTTCATCGATAATGATTATACCCAAATTTTCAAGCGGTGCGAATATCGCGCTACGCGCGCCTATCGCTATAACCGCTTCGCCACTTCTAAGTCGCCACCACTCGTCAAACTTCTCACCTGCGGAAAGACCGCTGTGAAGTATAGCGCACTTATCACCAAAACGCGAGCGTAACCTTGAAAAAGTTTGGGGTGTGAGCGATATTTCGGGAACGAGCATTATAGCCGTTTTACCTTCACTTATAACGCTTTCGATAAGTTGAAGATAAACTTCCGTTTTACCACTACCCGTAACGCCTTTGATAAGGGTTGGTTTATTAGAATTTTTAACGGAATTTACCGCGTTTTGTTGCTCGGCGGTAAGTGAAACTCTTTTTCCGCTTGCCGATAAATCTTTATAAGGCGTTCTTATAACCTTTTCTTCCGTTGCTATAACATAGCCTTTGTTTTTGAGCGCGGTAACTGACGACGGAGAAAAGGCTTCGTTAACTTCCGCCTGCTTTGTCTTTCCGTTTTCTTGCAAAAAACGGATAACTGCAACTTGCTTGTCCGCCCCCTTTTTCAAGGAAGATAGCATATCGCTAACGGAAATACCGTCGCTAAGCGAAAGGTAAGTAGCCGTTTTAGACCTAACCTTACCCTTACGCATTTCACTTGGTAAAAACAACCTTAATACGCTCGCCATAGACGAGTGATACTTGTTTTTAATAAACTCGGCAAGGCGTAAGTTTTCTTCGGTGAGTGCTGGAACTTCGTCAACAACCCTTATGATAGGCTTTAGCTTATCTTCAGGATAATCGGATACGGAAGAAACGTCTATAACAAAACCTTCCGTTTTAAACTTTCCAAACGGCACGATAACACGGCTACCCTTGGTCGCCCCAGAGTAACCTATCTTGTAATCAAAGATTTTATCAAGTTCGGAAGTGGCTATATCCACTATTACCTTTGCTATCATACCGCACCCAAAAAACTTTGCCTTTTAGGCAAAATTTTAACAAAAAATAATCGGCAGATCTAGTTTAGACCGCCGATTAGAGCATTATTAACCGTTAACGGTAGTAATTTTACCGTTATAAATTTCAATCGCTGCTGCAGTAAGTGGCTTTTTATTATCCAAAACCGCGTTGTTGCCTTGAAGTTTAGCAATATCTATAAGTTGGCGAGCGCGTTTTGCCGCTACTACGCATAAAACGTACTTCGAGCCATTGTACTTTTCACCTAAATTTTCAATCAATACGTCAATTGCGGGTTCGTTTATCATTATGTATTCTCCTTATTCTACGTTTTGAATTTGTTCTCTAATTTTTTCAATCTCACATTTTAATTTGAGAGCGTTGTCAGTAACCGTAATGTCGTTAGCCTTTGAACAAACCGTGTTCGATTCACGGTTGAATTCTTGAACTAAGAAATCGAGCTTCTTACCAACTTCACCGTCTTGCTCGCAAATCTTTCTAAATTGCGAAACGTGAGAGTATAACCTTGTGAGTTCTTCATCGATATTAGACTTATCGGCAAACAAGGCAACTTCTTGCAAAAGCCTTGATTCGTCAACTTCGCTTCCTTCAAGCACAGCCTTAACCCTTTCAAGAATCTTATCGTGATATTCTTTGCTAACTAGTGGCGCGCGTTCTTTAATAACGCCTACCGTTTCTTCAATAACCGCCACCCTTGAAAGCATATCCGCCTTTAACTTCTCACCTTCAAAAGCGCGCATACTATCTAAGTTCTCGCACGCCGAAGATAAGGTCGATACTAAAATAGGCGTAATCTCGTCTAAATCAACAACTTCTTGCTGAGCCCTTAACACGTCTTGCGTTTTCATTAAGGATAACACGGTAAAGTCGTTTTTAAGTTTGGGGAACTTCTTTTTAAGTTCGCCAGCAACTTTAACGTAAGAAGACGCTAAGTCGTAATCTACTTGCATTGAAGACTGACTATCCGCTTGCTTATAGTAGTTAACGAACACGTCTACCTTACCCCTTGACAAATGCTTTTGAATAGTTGAACGCATCACGTCTTGAAGAGCGGTGAACGACCTTGGGCACTTGTAAGAAAGGTCTAAAAATCTATTGTTTACACTTTTAATTTCTACGGTTAAGGTGATACCGTTGTTATTGTATTCAGCCTTGCCGTATCCCGTCATACTTCTCATAATAATATGATTATATCATATTTTTTTCTATTTGTAAACTACTTGAGCATACTTAAAAACTCGTTTTCATCGATAATTTTTATTCCAAGCGCCTTAGCCTTGTCAAGTTTAGACCCCGCTTCTTCACCCGCCAAAACTATCGTTGTGAGTTTTGATACCGAACTCATCACTTCACCGCCGTTTTGCTCGATAAGTTTACCCGCTTCCGAGCGTTTAAGAGTGGGTAAAGTTCCGGTAAGAACGAACTTTTGACCTATAAGTTTACTGCCCGTTGCAACTTCGTTTACTTCAAAGGTGATACCGAGCGATAAAAGTTTATCAATCTCTAAAAGGTTCTCTTCCGTTGCAAAATAATCGGCAACGGCGTTCGCAGTAACGTCACCTATATCTTTAACGCTTGCAAGTTCAAGATAGGTTGCGCCCTTTAACCCGTTGACGTCTTTAAACGCCTTAACTAAATCCTTAGCCGTTTTCTTACCTACGCCATCTATACCCAAAGCGTAGATAAAAGACGGTAAGTTCGCGTTTTTCGACGCGGAAATTGCGTTTAGAATATTTTGTGATTTTTTACTCTTAAAGCCTTCGAGCGACAAGAGTTGTTCTTCGGTTAAAAGATAAAGGTCACTAAACTTTTTAACGCCGAATTTATCGTATAATACGCTTGCGGTCATTTCAGAAAAACCGTCGATATTCATAGCATCCTTAGACGCAAAGTGAGTGAGCGCACCCACAACTCTCGGCTTGCAGTCTTCGTTCACGCAAAAAATATTCGCGCCGTCTTCCACAAGCGGTAAATTACAGTATGGGCAAACGGTGGGTTTTTCAACTTCACTCGCCGTTTCGGGAATAAAAGTCGAGCCTAAAATTTCAGGTATTACGTCGTTACTTCTTCTAATTAACACACGGCTACCGATTTTTACGTTTTTACGAATAATATCGCCGTAGTTATTAAGGGTTGCTTTCCTTACCGTTGCGCCACCTAAATCAACTGGCTCAACGATGCCGAGCGGAGTGAGTTTTCCCGTTCTACCAACCTGCCAAACAACGTCTGTAACCGTGGTGGTAACTTCTTCCGCTTCAAATTTATACGCAAGCGCCCAGCGCGGAAATTTTTCGGTAAAACCGAGGCTATCGCGAAGGGCAACGTCATTGACTTTTATTACAGCACCATCGGTTAAATAATCTATATTTTTACGCTTTTCTTCAATAATTTTAAGCGTTTTTTCAATGCCGTCAAGCGAAGATGCAACGGTTAAAAAGTCGTAGACTTTAAAGCCGTGTTTTTTCAAAAATTCAAAGTGCTCTACCTGAGTTTTAAACTCACCGTCACTTAAATAGTTAACGTTGTAAAATAAAATTTCAGGCTTTCTTTTTTCAGTTTCTTTTGGGTCTAAATTGCGTATCGCTCCCGCCACGGCGTTGCGTGCGTTTTTGAGCGGTTCAGTAGCGGTTTCATTATATTTTTGCAAGGTAGAAAGTTTTATAACCGCTTCGCCTTGAACTTCTAAAACACCTTCGTAGTCAATGGTTAAAGGGAAGGTTTTTATGGTTAAAACTTGGGCTGTAACGTCTTCCCCAACCGTACCGTTACCACGAGTGGTAGCGCGCTTGAACACGCCGTTTTCGTAAGTTAAACAAATGGTCAAACCATCGTATTTAAACTCTACCGTATAGTCGGGTGACTTGCCGGTAAGTTTTTCAACCCTATCGGTAAAGCCTTAACTTCTTCTATCGTTACGCCCTTGTCTAAACTGTAAAGTTTATTGATGTGCTCGTGCTTTTTAAATTCCGAAATAGGCTCGCCACCAACTCTACGAGTTGGGGAATTTTCTAAAACCACGCCCGTTTCTTTTTCAAGGCGAAGAAGTTCGTCGTATAAACGGTCGTATTCCCCGTCGGAAACGGTGGGGTTATCAAGAACGTAATATTCGTGAGCATATTTATTAAGTTTTTCAACTAATAACTTCATTTTTTCCATACTATTTTACAATTTCAAGCGGAGCGTATTCGGTTGCGAGTGATTTGATACCAAAACCAAGGAACGCAACGTCAACTACCTTTCCGCCGTCTTTTACGGCAATAACCGTGCCGTTACCAAATTTTTTATGATGAACTTTCATTCCTGAGTGGAATTTTGTTTGAACTACGCTTTCAGCCTTTTTAGGCACGTTTGCGTTCAATTTGAAACCACTTGAAAAACTCTTTGTCGCGCCAAAAGTTCTTGACGGCGCTTCATCTGAATAATAGCCGTAATCACTACCTTGGTCACGCTTGTAACCATATTGAGAACGGTCTTGCCTATTATAGCCGTTACCGTAACCGCTATTGTATCCGCCGTTATACCCGCCAACGCTCTTTTCTTTGAGCAAGGGAATAATTTCCTTGATAAACCTACTTTCCAAAGTGATTTGGCGATTGCCGTATAAGTACCTACTCTTTGCACGAGAGATAAACAAGTCTTTTCTCGCTCTCGTTATAGCAACGTAACAAAGCCTGCGTTCTTCTTCGATTTCTTCTTCACTATCGGTCGCCCTTGAAATAGGGAATACGGTTTCTTCAAGACCTACCATAAATACGGTATCGAACTCTAAGCCCTTAACCGAGTGAATTGTCGCTACGCTAACGTAGTTACCTTCGTCAAACTCATCGGTATCGGAACTTAAAGTAATTGAACCCAAATAATCGGTAAGCGTTGCGTTTGCGTTAGCCTTAACAAATTCTTCCGCCGAGTTTACAAGTTCTGATACGTTTAATTTTTTACTTTCGTTCTCTTCAGTATCTTCTTCAAATTGCGATAAGAAATTAACCTTTTCTATAACGAGTTTGATAAAATCGGGCGCGTTATAGTTTTGAACTTCAAGCATTAGGTTGTAAAGAGTATCTTTAAAGTCTGCAATTCTATTTTTAGCCGAAGCGTTGAGCGGTAAATGTTCGTTAGCGCAAATTGCTTCGAATATTGAACAGTCGCAATAGGTAGCATATTCAATAATAGCTTCGATAGATTTATCACCTATACCCCTTCTTGGAACGTTAATAACCCTAAGTATCGCTTCATTATCAAGGGGGTTGACCGCCGCCCTTAAATACGCGGTTAAATCTTTAATTTCTTTACGGTCGAAGAATTTAAAACCGCCAAATACCTTGTAAGGTATATTGTATTTTAAAAACTCTTGTTCGAACGAACGCGATATAGCGTTAACGCGCATAAGCACGGCAAAGTCAGAAGCCTTTTTGCCGTTTCTAATCAAAGATTTTATCTTTGTGGCAACGTATTCCGCTTCCGCGCTTTCATCGTACGCTTGGTAATATTCAGGCTTTTCGCCCGCATCGTTTTCAGTCCATAAAACCTTATCTTTTCTCGACGAGTTGTTGCGAATTATAAGGTTAGCGCAGTTTAATATGTTTTTGGTTGAACGATAGTTTTGTTCAAGCTTATATACCTTTGCGCCGGCAAAATCGTCTTCAAAGTCTAAAATATTAGATATTTTAGCACCACGCCAACCGTAAATAGACTGGTCATCGTCACCTACCACGAAAATATTGCCGTGATAAGAAGAAAGTAACTTTGCAATCTTATATTGAACTACGTTAGTATCTTGAAACTCGTCAATATGAACGTATTGAAACCTTTCGGTATAGTACGCCAAAACCTCAGGAAAATCTTCAAACAAGTGAAGGGTCTTAATAAGCAAATCGTCAAAGTCAAGCGCGTTGCTCTTTTTGAGTTCTTCTTGATACTTGCTAAAAATTTCGGTTATAACGCCGATGTTTTGAGAACGAATATGCTCTTCTTTATACTCTTTTGGCGATAAATCAGAGTTTTTTGCGCTCGAAATTGCGTTTTTAGCGAGTTTTAAAAACTTATCCGGTTCAAGTTCCATTTCATTGATAATACGTTTTAAAACTCTATCCTTATCGTCTTCGGAATAGATTGAAAAATTCTTTTCAAAACCGAGATACGGTATTGACGCGCGAAGTATTTTAACGCACATTGAGTGAATCGTTGAAACCCACATACCGTCTAAATCGCCAACCATTTTTTCAAGGCGAAGCTTCATTTCGTCCGCCGCCTTGTTGGTAAAGGTGATTGCAAGTATGCGCGAAGGCTCAACGTGTTTACCCATAATTAAGTATGCGATTCTACTCGTTAAAACTCTCGTTTTACCACTACCGGCGCCCGCAATAACGAGCACCGCGCCTTCGGTATCTTTTACGGGAAGGACTTGGTCTTTATTTAATTTTTGTAAATATTGTCTAAGCATAAAAACATTGTACCACACCTATCCGTTTTTTTCAAGGAAATTATAAAAAAAACCCCGAATTTATTCGGGGTTAAATTTATTGATATTTTTTCTTCAAAACTAACTTTATTAGGAAGTAAACCAAGTAGATAACAACCACTAAACAACATACCGCAAACAGTAACCAGAACACGAAATTCCAACCCGTTTTATCGGCAACCGCGCCGAGCGCGTAAGAACTGATTGCGCTACCTAAATAACAAAATCCGTTTATAAGCCCTGCTATCATACCAGAATTGACTTTTCCTTTCATAAATAGTGGGAAAATGCTCGTTAATACGCTATTGCAAGAAGATATTAAAAAGTAAACTATTGCAAAGCACAAAACGGTTATTACGAACTGGTCGAGTTTAATTCCTAAAATTACCGCTACAATAAGAACTGACGATATAGCAAACATTATTGCAACCTGTAACACGAAATCGGGTATTACCCTATGTAATTTTACGGAAGATACGTTACCAAACACGGCAACGCAAGGAAGGGCGAGCGTTAAAATAATTGAAATTGAATCGTTAAGGTCGTAAGTATCTTTTAAAATGTTTGGCACCCAAGTAACAAGCCCGTCTTTAACAAGGTTTACCGCTACCGCTATTATAAAGAAACAAACTACCGTTAAATAAATGTGTTTTCTTTGAAAAACCGTGGCCGAAACCTTTTCTAAAATAAGTTCTTGCTTTGCTTGCTTTGGAAGGCTATTTACAACCCTTGGCATAAAGAAAAACCATACTATTGCAACGATAGGCATTATTATTCCGGCAAAATAGAACGCCCACCTAAACGCGTTAAAATAAACGAAAATAGCCGATGCACCGTAGATAACGAACGTTCCAAACGCAACGGTTGTTCCTATCGCTATGGTTGATTTTGCCATATATTCTTTAGTTAAACTTTCGGATAAAACTCTAATGACCGCCGTCCATAAAAAAGAAAGGAATATTCCGTTAACACACCAAACGGCAATAACTACGTCAAAGTTTTGAGTGTAACCTACCAAAAGATTGCAAATACCCGAGCCTATAAGACCTATCGTTATAACGTATCTTGAATTATATCTTTTGCAAAGTAAACAGTTTATTATTTGAAAAGCGCCGTAAGTAATAAATAAAGCCGTACTAACAAGCCCAGCCTTTC
>JAGCLN010000013.1 GCA_017646945.1 Clostridia bacterium
AAGAAGATATCAAAATTGCTGAAAAATACGCAAATAATATCATTTTTGAAAAGTCCGTTCCAACCCTTTCACGCTTTGGCGAAAAGAAATTATAATAAAAAAAGCGAGGTTGATACCTCGCTTTTTTATTGCCAAATTTTTAGTTTAAGCGTTTTCAAACTGCTCTTTGTGAGCGGCACGAATCTTTTGCTCAATTTCCACCATAACGTCAGGATTTTGAGTTAAGTAATCTTTTGCCTTTTCTCTACCTTGAGCAACCTTATCGCCGTTATAACTAAACCACGCGCCCGACTTTTCAATTACGCCGTATTGAACGCCTAAGTCGATAAGGCAACCTTCTTGAGAAATACCGTGGCCGTAAATAATATCAAATTCAGCGGTCTTGAACGGCGGAGCAAGTTTATTCTTAACGATTTTCGCTTTAGTTCTGTTACCAAACAAGCCGTCGCCGTCCTTTAACGCGTCAGCCTTTCTAACGTCAATTCTAACCGATGCAGCGTATTTAAGCGCTTTACCACCAGTGGTAGTTTCGGGGTTGCCGAACATTACGCCAACCTTATCGCGAAGTTGGTTAATAAATACAACGCAAGTCTTACTCTTGTTGATAATACCGGTAAGTTTTCTAAGCGCTTGCGACATAAGTCTTGCTTGTAAACCAACGTGATTATCACCCATTTCACCGTCAATTTCCGCCTTGGGGGTAAGAGCGGCAACCGAGTCGATAACGATAATATCAACGGCACAACTATTTACTAAACTTTCAGTAATATCGAGTGCTTGTTCACCGTAATCGGGTTGAGAAACGTATAAATCTTCTAAATTAACGCCGAGTTTTTGAGCGTAAACAGGGTCTAATGCGTGTTCAGCATCGATAAACGCCGCTATACCGCCCATTTTTTGCGTTTCTGCAATAATGTGAAGGGCTACGGTAGTTTTACCCGAAGATTCAGGGCCGTAAACTTCAACGATTCTTCCGCGGGGTACACCGCCCACGCCAAGCGCTAAGTCAAGCGCAATACAACCGGTGGGGATAACTTCTAAATTCATATCCACCGAACCTGCGCCAAGTTTCATAATAGAACCTTTACCGTACTGTTTTTCAATTTGACCAAGTACCTGCTCTAATGCTTTTTGTTTTTCATTCATAATTTTATCCACCTTTATAATTTTCTAATATTAAACGTCAAAACTACCGCCACGAAGCGCCATTATCGCGTGGAATAACGCCACGCTAATACCGCTTGATGTTATATCTTTTCTACTGCCTTTAAACTTGTGTTTAAATACGGTAATTTTACTCTTACTGCCAATACCAATATAGCATAGCCCAACCGGAAAATCAGAATCGTCAGACGTAGGGCCTGCGATACCAGTTGTTGAAATGGCAAAATCACAACCGTGCGCTAACAAACCCTTGCACATTTCAGACGCTACTTGACTGCTAACCGGCTTAAACTCGTCAAGAATTTGATAACTAACGTTAAGCCTATCGTGTTTAGCATCGGGCGAGTATGCAACGATACCTTCGTAAAAGACCTTGCTTGCGCCCGAAACGGAAGTTATTAAACTTGAAAGTCCTCCGCCGGTAAAACTTTCCGCTACCGAAAGCTTAGCACCCCTAATAGTTAATATCTTTATAAGTTGCGCTTCTAACGAAATATCCGTTTCCGCATAGATATACTTTGAAAAATCTTGTAAAAACTCTTTTTGCAGTCTATCTATATCTAAGGTATCAAATTCACTATAATCTAAATTTAAAAGTATATCACTACCCGAGCCACCAAGCGTAAACTTTAAGTTACGCTCGGTTGAAAAATCTTTTAAAAGATTTTTATCCACGCCGAATAGTTTAAAAGTTTGAATAGGATTCATTAAAACACGTCCCTATTTTTTACGAGATAATAAATACCCGAATATACGGTTAACGCTACCGATATAGCGAATAATACAATACCGGGGATATATAATACGGGAACGTTTACTGCAACGAGTAAGAAAATGATTGCAAAGTCAGTTGCAAAAGTTTTAATTTTACCAACGTTTTCCGCCGCTAATACTTTGCCTTTACCTGCCGCTATCATACGAAGGAAACATACAACGAGTTCTCTTGCTACGATTATCGTAACACCTATACCGCCCATGAGCGCACCGAAAAGGTCATTATACTCACCTTTCATAACAACTGGAATAGTTATCATAACCGTAAGGGTTGCTAAAACTAACACCTTATCGGCAATAGCGTCTAAAAACTTACCAAGGTCGGTAACAAGATTGTATTTTCTTGCAAT
>JAGCLN010000207.1 GCA_017646945.1 Clostridia bacterium
ACAAGGCTATGCCTTGCGTTGTGGATGTTTATTTATTATTGAAAGTCTTTTAGAGTATTTTAAGCCGTTAAAAACAAATTAGGGCTCCCGAAATTGTTTTTAGAATAAAAAGAATTTTGGGAAGAGGAGCAACCGCTTTTTAGTCTTGATGTTTACCTTTAGGTTAACACTTGACAATATAAGCGTGTTGCGACGAAGGCAAGGCTCACGAAGACGATAGGCTGAGATTGACCTTGTTGGTCATCGAAGTCTATCGGCTAAGTAGAAACGAAGCATAACGCCGTTTATAACGGATTAAAAATGGGATTTGTAAATAAGCCTCATCAAACTTTCGCTCATGTTTATATTTTCACAAACTACGTCAGGGCCGAAATGCAGGTCAATGGGGGCGAAGTTCCAAATAGATTTTACGCCGGCGTCTATAACGCGCTTAGCCATAACTTCGGCAAACTCTTTTTGAACGGAAATTATAGCAACGTCTACACGGTTTTTTTGCAAATATTCTTCTAAAGAAGAAACGTTTAAAACTTCAACGCCACTAACGGTGGATAAATGCTCGGTTTCTATATCGAACACCGCTTTTACAAAAACGTTTACGTCAACAAAGCCTTTGTAGCTTATAAGGGCTTGACCGATACGGCCACCGCCTATTACGATTGCCACGTGGGGCTTGTTTATCCCCAAAATTTCTTGCATTGCGTTTTTTAAATATTCGGTATCGTAACCAACGCCCGTTTGACCAAATCCGCCAAAGTGAGAAAGGTCTTGCCTTACTTGTGATGCGGTAATGTTTAAGGCGGTGGAAATGGTTTTTGAAGAAACTCTTTGTATTTGATTGTTGCAAAGGTCTTTTAAGTATCTATAATACTTGGGCAACCTTTCAATAACCCTTTCGGATATTTGTTTATTTTCCATTTTAATCCTTTTTAGTTGTTAAAAATAAAAAATAGTGGTAATATATAGTTATGGTACAAATTTCAGCAAAACTTATTAAAAATCATAAAACTATTAAAAGTTTAACTTATAAAAACGTTCAAGAATATCAAAGTAGCGATTTTTACTTTCACCTTAGTGAAATTAGTAGAAGGCTCGATATTGAAACGCCGATAATTATCGCTCACCACAGGGAAACTTACGAGCAGTTTAACTTTGTTAAGTTTAAAAAAGACGATTTTATTGACACTATTTCGTTCGACGAATTTTTACTTGAAAATATTGATACATAATTTTTTTAAATACCCCCACAATATATACAGGGGGTATTTTTTATGAGAACTACAAGTATCATTGCTTTTATTCTGGTAATAGTAGGCGCGATAGTTTGGCTTTCAGTAGGCGTTTTCTCTTTTAACCCCGTTGCCTTTTTACTCGGCGCGGGCGCTATTTCAAGAATCGTTTACGTGTTAGTAGGCTTAGCGGGTCTTTGGACTTTATTTTTCACGCTTATGTACAAACCGTTTAGAAGAGTTTAAGGCAGAGCCTTAAAAATCAAGGTCGTATTTTGGTACGGCCTTTTTTTATTGCCAAGTAAATAGGCGTTCCCACAAGATAAACGGATAAGGCTTGACCTAAAAATATTTGACCTACGCAAATTAGATAGAAGATAAAACTTTCGCTAAGCGCGTAAAAGGTAAAGGGAATTATAAGCGCGTTTATTACTACCGGAAATATACCGCCGATTGAAATTTTAAGCCAGTCTTTTTTGAGTTTTTTAGCAAAAACTCTCGTTAAAATTCCGGCTAAAAAGGTTGCAAGCGTTCCAAAAACGATATCCAAAACGCCGTTGCCGAAAAGGTTTGCGATAAGGCAACCTATCGTAAGCCCATAAACGCTTTCGGGAAAAAGCAAGGGAAGAAGGGTTAACCCTTCTGCAATTCTCACTTGAATAGCCCCGTAAGAAAGGGGGGCGAGCGCTAGGGTTAGCGCAACGTACACAGCGCCGATAATACCCGCGCGAGTGAGCGATTTAGTAGAAAAAGTTGAATTACTAATCATTTATAATACCTCGGTTTTTAATTTTTGTTTGAAGTGTTTGCCGAGAACCTTCCAAATATTATTTA
>JAGCLN010000208.1 GCA_017646945.1 Clostridia bacterium
CCTTTTGCAATACCACCCATCTTACAAATCTTACCGCCAACGACAAACTCAACGGCAACTTCTTTCTTTATGGTATCGGTAGTCATAATTGCTTCTGCAGCGTTAGCGCAACCATCGTACGATAACTCTTTAATAAGCATAGGGATACCGTTTTTGATAGGTGTGATATCAAGCGGTTGACCGATAACGCCGGTAGATGCAACAACAACGTCACTAGCGTTTATTGAAAGGTTATCTGCAAGTAAAGAGCAGGTAAGGTTTGCAATTTCAACGCCGTTTGCGTTACAGGTGTTAGCGTTACCGCTATTGCAAATTACCGCTTGCGCGTAGCCGTTAGAAATGTTTTGCTTAGTAACTAAAAGGGGTGCGCCCTTAACGAGATTAGTAGTGTAAGTAGCGGCGGCAGTACAAGGCACGTCACTTACGATAAGCGCTAAATCACGCTTAACTCTGTTTTTTCTAATTCCACAATGAACGCCACTTGCTTTAAAGCCTTTAGCGGCGCAAACGCCACCAGATATAAGTTTCATATTATTCTCCTAAGTTGAGCCCAACGGTTTCATCAAGACCGAGAGCAATATTCATATTTTGAACGGCTGCGCCAGACGCACCTTTTCCAAGGTTGTCAAAACGCGAAACCAAAGTAATTCTATCGTCGTTTCCGTAAACGGAAATAAGCATATCGTCTCTACCGGATAAAGTGTTAGACGCTAAGAAACCGCCTTGGTTGTCTTCCGTGTATTTTACCACCTTGCCGGTGTAGAGTGATTTATAAATATCTTTAATGTCATTGATAGAACAAGAAAGATCGCTACCAAATAGCGGAACTGTAACTTGCATACCGCAAGCGAAATCGCAAACGATAGGCATAAACACGGGCGCATTCTCTATAAGAGAATACTTTGCCATTTCCGGCAAGTGTTTGTGTGACTGAGTTAAGCCGTAAAGCCTTGGCGAATCAAACTCTATAGGGCGATTATCACCTTCATACTCGGCAATCATCTTCTTACCGCCACCCGTGTAACCGGTAAGCGAATAAGCGGTGAGTTTAGCCGAACTTTTCAAAACGCCCGCGCTAACTAAGGGGTTGATAAGCGATATAAAACCACTCGCATGGCAACCGGGGTTGGCAATTTTCTTAGCCGGTTTAAGTTTTTCTCTTAAACCGTTAATTTCCGCAAACCCGTAGGTAAAATCGGGGTTTATTCTATGCGCGGTCGAAGTGTCAATCACGATAGTAGAGTCGTTTTTGATAAGTGAAACGGATTCTCTTGCCGCATCGTCGGGCAAGCATAAAAACGTAACGTCGCTTGAATTGATGGCATCGGCGCGAGCGCCTGCGTCCTTTCTCAATTCTTCGGGTAGAGTGATAAGAGATATATCCGTTCTATTTTTAAGTCTATCAAATATTTTAAGTCCGGTAGTACCAGCGCTACCATCTATAAAAACGTTATACATTATTTTATAAATCCTTTAACGATATTGATTTGGTCTTTAACTGATTTAACGCTCGTTCCACCAAAAGAAATACGCTTTTCAACGCACGTTAAAAGGTCAATTTCCGCATATAAATCTTCTTCAAACAAATCGCTGTGCTTTTTATATTCTTCTAAGGTGAGTTTTTCAAGAACGGTGTTTTTGTCAATGCACTCTGAAACGATTGTTCCCGAAATCTTATAGGCAGTCCTAAACGGCATACCTTTCTTAACGAGATAGTCGGCAAGGTCGGTTGCGTTGATAAAGCCTTTTTGGGCGGCGGATAACATATTTTCAGGAATGGCTTTCATTGTTTCGAGCATAGGCGCAGCGATTGAAAGGCAAGCCTTAACCGTTTCGCTCGCATCGAACAAGCCTTCTTTATCTTCTTGCATATCCTTGTTGTATGCAAGCGGTAAACCCTTTAAGGTTGTGAGAATTCCCATAAGGTCGCCGTAAACTCTACCGGTTTTACCACGGATAAGTTCCGCCATATCGGGATTTTTCTTTTGGGGCATAATGGAAGAGCCCGTGGTATATTCGATAGAAAGTTCGATAAACTTAAATTCCCAGCTCGACCAAAGAATAATTTCTTCCGAAAGCCTTGAAAGGTGCATCATAAGGGTTGAGCAACAAGATATGAACTCTACCGTGAAATCCCTATCGGAAACACCGTCAAGACTGTTAGCGCAAACTGAATCAAAACCCAAGAGTTTAGCTTCGTAGAACCTATCGGTATTATAAGTAGTGCCTGCTAATGCGCAACATCCGATAGGGGAAACGTTAGTTCTTTTATAACAGTCGTTAAACCTATCAATATCGCGAATAAGCATCATAGCGTAAGCCATTAAGTGATGACCAAAGGTTATAGGTTGAGCACGTTGAAGATGAGTGTAACCCGGCATAATTGTAGCCGAATTTTCTTCCGCTTGTTTAACAAGCGCACTTAAAACGCTTCTAATCAAAGAAATGATTTCTTTAATTTCCTTCTTAACGTAAAGCCTAAAATCGAGCGCAACTTGGTCGTTACGGCTACGAGCGGTGTGAAGTTTTTTACCAACGTCACCAATTCTTTCGGTAAGCACTTGTTCTACGAACATATGCACGTCTTCCGCCGTCATATCGATACTGAGTTTACCGTTCAAAACGTCTTCTAAAATTGAAGAAAGGCCGTCAATCAAAGCGTCTTTATCGCTTTCTGTTATAATATTTTGTTTTGCAAGCATGTTTGCGTGAGCGATACTACCTTCAATATCTTCTTTTATCATTTTGCTATCGAAAGAGATTGAAGAGTTAAAATCGTCTGCAAGTTTAGAAGTAACGCCGTCCGTTACCCCCGTCCACATCTTTGCTTTTGCCATAGTTTATCGTTCCTTATTAAATATTTTTATCCTTTCCCGAATGAGAGAAAGGATAAATTTAGATTATTTCTTTTTGTTAAGTTTGCCTTGTTCAACGAGCGCTTGCACTTGAATAGGAAGACCAAAGAGGTTGATAAAGCCTTCGGCATCTTTTTGGTTGTAATCGCTTTCGCCAAACGTTGCGATTTCTTCGCTGTAAAGTGAGTTGTCACTCCAAGCGCCAGCGTTAATCATATTGCCCTTGTAAAGTTTAAGGCGAACTTTACCGGTAACCTTTTCTTGAGTTTTGTCAACGAAAGCGGAAAGTGCTTCACGAAGCGGGGTGAACCATTGACCGTTGTAAACGAGTTCGCCAAATGTGATAGCAAGTTTTTGCTTTTCGTGCATAGTGTACTTATCAAGGCAAAGAGTTTCTAATACTGAGTGAGCCTTGTATAAGATTGCGCCACCCGGGGTTTCGTAAACGCCACGGCATTTCATACCAACGAGTCTGTTTTCAACGATATCTAAAATACCGATGCCGTTTTTACCGCCGAGTTCGTTGAGTTTTAAAATAATGTTTTTAGCGCTCATCTTTTCATCGTTGATTGCTACGGGGATACCCTTTTCAAAATCAAGAGTAACGTAAGTAGGAACGTCAGGCGCGTTGATAGGCGAAACGCCCATTTCTAAGAAACCTTTCTTTTCATATGTGGGTTCGTTGCCGGTATCTTCAAGGTCTAAACCTTCGTGAGATAAGTGCCATAAGTTTTTATCTTTAGAGTAGTTGGTTTCCCTATTGATTTTAAGGGGAACGTTGTGCGCTTCAGCGTAGTCAATTTCTTCTTCACGAGACTTGATAGTCCATTCTCTCCAGGGCGCAATAATAGGCATATCGGGTGCGAAAGCCTTGATAGCAAGTTCAAAACGAACTTGGTCGTTACCCTTACCGGTGCAACCGTGAGCAATAGCGTCTGCATTTTCCTTTAAAGCAACTTCAACGAGCGCTTTAGCAATACAAGGACGAGCGTGGCTAGTACCAAGTAAATATTCTTCGTAAATAGCGCCCGCTTTCATAGTGGGGATAATATAATTATCAACGTAATCGTCAGTAAGGTCTAAGCAGTAAAGTTTAGAAGCGCCGGTCTTTAAAGCCTTTTCTTCTAAGCCGTCAAGTTCGTCCGCTTGACCAACGTTACCTGCAACGGCGATAACTTCGCAGTTGTTGTAATTTTCTTTAAGCCAGGGGATAATGATAGAAGTATCAAGACCGCCCGAGTATGCAAGTACTACTTTTTTAATTTTTGATTTATCAATAGCCATATTTTCTCCTTGTTCGC
>JAGCLN010000209.1 GCA_017646945.1 Clostridia bacterium
CTGCTTAGAGTAATAATTGTACGGCGCAGTTTCAGGAACGAACAAAAGCGCTTTAAAATCAACCGCGCCTTCAACGGACATCGATATCGCTTTAACAGGGTCCGCCCCGTCAAAGAAAGTGGATTTATAAAATTCGTTATACTCATCTTCGGTAACTTCCGCTTTTTTCTTCTTCCAAATAGGCACCATTGAGTTTAAAACTTCCATTTCGGTATAAGTTTCACTCTCGCCACCGTCTTCACCTTGCTTGTACTTGGTAACTTCCATATTGATAGGATAGCGAATATAATCGGAATATTTTTTAACTAAACGGCGAATAGTATATTCTTCTAAGTAGGTGGAATAGTTTTCGCCACCGTCGTCTTCTTTTATATATAGGGTTATTTCCGTGCCGTTTGAAG
Source organism: Clostridia bacterium (assembly GCA_017646945.1). Taxonomy (GTDB): domain Bacteria; phylum Bacillota; class Clostridia; order Christensenellales; family Borkfalkiaceae; genus HGM11412. Next base: position 402 of record JAGCLN010000209.1, read on the forward strand.
TCTTTTCGCAAGGCTCTATTTCATAACCCTCAGCGCCGGTAGAAATCCACTTGTAAGCGGTATCTTCACCGTAGGCTTTTGATATAACTTCAATCTTTTTAGCAACCATAAACGCCGAGTAAAAACCAACGCCGAATTGACCGATAATGTTTATATCTTCATCTTTGAGTTTATCGTCCTTTTTAAAATCGAACGAGCCGGACTTTGCTATCGTGCCAAGGTTTTGCTCTAACTCTTTTTCCGTCATACCGATACCGTTATCGGTGATTTTTAAAGTTTTGTTTTCTTTATCTATATCTATATTTATATAAAAGTCGTTTCTCGTAAGCCCTGACAAACCGTCGGTTAAAGACTTGTAATAAAGTTTATCAATAGCATCTGAACAGTTGGATAAAAGTTCTCTTAAAAATATTTCTCTGTTAGTGTAAATGGAATTTATCATAAGGTCTAATACTCTTTGAGATTCCGTTTTAAATTTCTTCATAAACACTCCTTATAAAATAGTTGAATTAGCACTCTCGGTGGTAGAGTGCTAATTTATTATAATTCTATATTTTAAAAAAATCAATACTTTTATGAAAAATTTTTTGAAAAAGAAAAAAGAGTGGTTTGAACCACTCTTAATACTTACAAAAAATTAGTCGTTGTTTTCAGCTACAGTCATATCGATAACTTGCTTACCATCATAGTAACCGCACTTAGCGCAAACTCTGTGAGATTGCTTCTTTTCGTGACATTGCGGACATTCTACAAGGGTAGGAACTGTAACTTTATAGTTACTAGCAAATCTTTTATTTCCTCTTGCTTTGGAAACTTTACTCTTAGGAACTGCCATTTCAAATAACCTCTCTTTTTATTTTTTACAATCACAAGACTTTTCGTTTAAATTAGTACCGCAAATCGGGCATAATCCTTTACAGTCTTCTTGGCAATAGATAACGGTAGGAAGTGAAGTGATAATTAAATCGTTAACTGCGGGTGTTAAGTCAACCAAGCCGTTTTTGTAAAGATAATCATCTTCATCTTCACGGCGAACGGCGTAAACAACTGAAAAATCTTCTTTGAATTCAACCTTAGTTTCCTGTAAACATCGTGCACATTCACCAACAATAGTGCAAGCGATAGTTCCGTCCACGTAAACGTCGTCTCCGTGAAGTTGCAAAGACCCGTTTATCTTGACAGCGCCCTGAACGGTTGCGCCCGGAAGAGTTGATAATTC
>JAGCLN010000210.1 GCA_017646945.1 Clostridia bacterium
CCCACCGCTAAAAATAGCCAACCGCAAAAGATATACGTTATAAAGAGCGAAAGCGCTATGCAAAAGGTTAAGGAATTAACGCCTTGCCACTTTGACGCGCCACTTATTTTCATTATTTGCGGTGATTCGGATAGGGCTTGCATTTTAAAGTCGAACGGAAGAAATTTTTTAGAGATTGACTGCGCTATCGTTCAAACCTATATGATGCTTAAAGCCACGGAATTAGGGCTTGGAACTTGTTGGGTTGGTAGAATGATGCCAAGCGAAGTAAAAAAGGAACTCAACCTTCCAGAAAACTTAATAGTTCAAGGCTTTTTAGTGGTAGGTTACGCAAGCGAAGATTGTGAACCGGCGCCAAGGCATTATGAAAGATTGAGTTTAAGTGAGATTGCAAAAGAGTTATAATACGATAGCGGTGGGCGTTCCACCGCTATTTTTTTGCGTGCGTATGCGTATAAATAGTTACTCTAAACTGTTGTAAAAAGAGAAAATGTGTGCTATACTATAATCCGTATGAACTGTATTGATAAAATGTATAAAGAAATTGAAGAGATTTTGAGAAAGGAAAAGGAAGAAGCGGCAAGGTTTGCCGTTCCCGTGCGTGAAATCAAGCACGGATTTTCGCAAGACGAAGCCTTTTTAACTCAAAAGGACGAATGCGTTAAGGTGGACTATCTTTCTATGATAGAATTATCGCCTGAGTGGGAAAAGAAACCTTTGAACGAAGATAGGGCAAAGGTGTTTTGTCAATTTATTTTCCAAAAATACTTATGCTTTAACAAGATTTCGTTTGATAAGGCAAAGTTTTTAGGCGGGCTTGAAAAAGCGCTTAGCGATAGTGAAGACCTGCTCAATACTTTGACTGATTTTGAGAACGAGTTTATCGACCTTTTAGGTGGGGAAACTGAAGAAATTAAAGCGTATTTCTTAAACCCTTACAACGCGTTGTTTAAAGACGAAAACGGTTATTACGCGGTAATTAAGAGAGGCAAGTTTTCCGACGTTAAAAGGCCTATGGGCTTTAACCCCAACCAAATGAAGAAGATTATCAAGGAAAATTTAGAAGTTTACCTTGCTGATTTCAAAACCAAGTTCAAACTAGATAAAGAATACAACGCATTTTCCAACTCGTTAAAGGCGGAAGTAAACAAATCTGAACTTGAACCTATCGAGCTTGAAAACTACTGCGTTAACAAGTTATACGAAGTATTGTCTAAAAACGGCGTATCTAAGCAATCGTTTGACGCGTACGTTGAAGACAAGGGTTTGTCGGTTGTAAAACAGGGCAATTATTATTTTAGAAAAGAAGCGCAACAAAGTTTCGCAGAATATAAAAAGATAGAATTCCGATACTAACGCAGTTAGAATATAAACGGAATACAAAGGAGTAAAATTTTTCAAAATGCCAGACGGCTCGTTACCGCTACTTATAGCGATAATCATATTAGTAATCTTATCTGCTTGTTTCTCGGCAACCGAAACGGCATATACGGGTCTTAACGCAATAAGGCTCAAAAGCCTTTCTCAAAAGGATAAAAAGTTCAAAAAGGTTTTATCCTTATACGAAAGGTATGATAAACTTATTTCCACGATACTCATCGGCAATAATATCGTAAACTTAACGGCATCGTCACTCGCGCTTTTATTCTTTACTAAGGTGATAAAAGACGGGGCGTTGTTATCGCCGTCGTTTATATCAACGGCGTCTATTACGGTAGCGGTGCTTTTATTCGGCGAGATTGCGCCGAAATTTATAGCAAAATCTTATCCGGAAAAACTCGCGGCGTTTTTCTACCCCTTTATAGTTTTATGCTATTACCTTTTCTATCCGTTAAACTTATTTCTCAGCCTATTCAAAATGCTTTTAAACGTTATGTTTAGGCTTGACCACGAAGAAGCTATCACCGATGAAGAACTTATCACGATAGTTAACGAAGCGGAAGAAGACGGAACTTTGAAAGAAGACGAATCCGACCTTATTCGCTCGGCAATCGAGTTTGACGATTTAGAAGTTAAAGACATTTTAGTTCCAAGAATAAACGTAGTATCAATCCCTGCCGATGCAACTAAGCAAGAAATTAAAAAGGTGTTTGATAGCGAGCGTTATTCTCGTATCCCCGTGTATAAAGACACGGTTGACAGTATCATAGGTTTTATTCACGAAAAAGATTTCTACCGCAATTATTTCAAGCAAGACTTTAACGTGAAAGACATTATGCAAAAGATAGTCTTCGTAGTAGAGCATACCAAGATTTCCGACCTTTTGAAGAAGCTTCAAGCCAAGAAAGTTCACATGGCGGTTGTTTTAGACGAGTACGGTGGAACTGCGGGTATCGTTACAGTTGAAGATATTATCGAAGAACTCGTTGGCGAAATTTACGACGAGTACGATGAAGAGAGCGAGCCTATTAAAGAACTTTTAAGCAACACTTATTTAGTTAGCGGTGCTTTGGAAATAGATAAGTTCTTTGAAAAGTTCGACTTGTATGATGACGATGAAAAATACGATGCAAATACCGTTAGTGGTTTCGTATCGGAAGAACTTGGCGAATTGCCCGCAACGGGTAGAAGATTCACTTATAAAAACTTACAAATCGAAGTTACGAGAACTACTATGAAAAAGGTGGTTGAAATCAAAGTAACCGTAACCGAAGATTACGTTGAAGAAGATAAATAATTAACGATAAACTACCCACTTATTCAAGTGGGTACAATTAACGGAGAAATTATAATGAACAAATACTATTTACACCCTGCGGATATAATGCTCCCTAACTTTACTGAAGTTGACGGTTCAAAATGGGCTGTTATCGCTTGCGACCAATACACCAGCGAGCCTGAGTACTGGGTTAAGGCGAGTGAAATCATAGGTTCAAGCCCGTCAACCTTATCGCTCATTTTACCCGAAGTGTATTTAAGCGAGAGTGAAGCGAGAGTGCCCGTTATCAATCAAACGATGAACGAGTATTTAAAATCGGTACTCAAAACTCATAAAAATTCTATGATTTATACCGAACGCGTTCAGCGTGACGGTAGGGTAAAACACGGTATCGTTGCTATGGTTGACCTTGAAGAATATGATTTCTCAGTAGGTTCAACTTCGCTAATTCGCGCAACCGAAGGAACCGTTTTAGATAGAATTCCGCCGAGAGTAAAAGTTAGGAAAGACGCGGCTATCGAACTTCCCCACGTTATGCTCTTGATTGACGATGATAAAAGAACTGTTATCGAGCCAATATCTAGCAACAAGCAAAATTTAACTCAAATTTACGGCTTTGAACTTATGCAGGGTGGCGGTAGCGTTTCAGGTTATCTCGTTAGCGGTAGCGATTACGATAAGATTAACTCGGCGTTATCCGCTCTTATCAGCGATGAAAACGCTAATAGGCTTTACGGCAACGCGCCGTCAAAACTCTTGTTTGCGGTAGGCGATGGCAATCACTCGTTGGCAACTGCAAGAACTTGCTATTTAAACGTAAAAGCAACGCTTGGCGAAAAGGCTTTATCACACCCGTCAAGATACGCGCTCGTAGAAGTTTGCAACGTGTTTGACGATGCGCTTGAATTCGAGCCTATCTACCGCGTTATGTTCGGCGTTGATACTAAAAAAGTAATATCCGCATTAACCGAATACGCAAACGGCTTAAAGGGTAGTGAAAAGGCTCAAACCGTTAAAATCATAACCAAAGACGGCGAGTGTGAAATTACCTTTGCTCACCCCGAAAAGCAACTTACCGTTGGCACTTTGCAAGACTTTATCGATAGTTATTTAAAGTCAAACGACGGCGAAGTAGATTATATTCACGGTGAAGATTCCGTTCAAACGTTATCCGTTCAGGATAACGCTATCGGCTTTATTTTTAGCGGTATGGAAAAGAGCCAACTCTTTAAAACCGTTATTTACGACGGCGCGCTTCCAAGAAAGACCTTTTCAATCGGGCACGCTTACGATAAACGCTATTATATAGAATGTAGAAAAATAAAGGAGTAACCTATGAAAAGAAAAATCTTAACGCTACTAGCGTTAACTCTTACGTTAACTTTATCCCTTTTCTTCGTTGCCTGCGGTGGTGGAGATAACGGTGGTAATAGCGGTGGAAGTAATCCGCCTGCTAGCGATAACGGTGGCGAAGAAAATGGCGGTAGCAACCAAGATTCTCACGTTTGCAGTTTTGACGGTTTTAGGTTAGTTGCGCCCACCTGTTCAAGTGAAGGTTATGATGAAAAGTCTTGCACTTGCGGTGAAGTTGTGAAGGAAAACTACACCCCGAGAATCGCTCACACTATTGAAGCAGGCGTATGCACCGTTTGTTCTAATGCGGTTAGCGATATCAGGCTTGTAAAAATCACGGGTAAAGACGAGTATTCCGTAAGGGGCTTAGGCTCGTTTACGGGTACTGAAATTATTATTCCTAACGAATATAACGGTATGCCGGTAACCGATATTAACGCATCTGCTTTCAAAGGTAAATTGATAACGAGCGTATATATTCCCGCATCGGTTAAAGTAATAGGCAAGCAAGCGTTTAGCGGTTGTATTAACCTTACGTCAGTATCTATTGAAAGCGGTAGTGCGCTTGAAAGCGTTGGGCTTGATGCGTTTGAAGAATGTTCTAATCTCTTATTGACAAACGTTGACGGTAGCGGTTATCTTGGCGATGCAACTAGCCCCGTAGTTTTAATAAAAGGCGATACTGAAAAAGCCCAAGTTACCATCAATAGTTCTTGTAGGGTAATTTACCAAAAAGCGTTTGAAAACAACGCCGTTATTAGTGAAGTTACTATTCCTGCATCAATTCAAAACATCGGCGAAAGCGCCTTCTACAAATGCAATAACGTTAAAAAAGTAAACTACGGCGGTACTACTACCGAGTGGGCGGATATTGATTTTGACGATATTTATTCAACTCCCGCATACTACGCAGGTAGCGCATACGTTAACGGCGCGCCTATTACCGAAGTTTCCTATACCGGCGCAAAGGTAAACGATTATGCGTTTGCAGGTTTTACTTCTATTGAAAAGGCGGTGTTAGACGTTGTTGAAATCGGCGTTCAAGCCTTCTACAACGCAACCTTCCTTAAACAACTTGAACTCAGCAAAAACCTTACCACAATCGGCACTAGCGCGTTCGAATATTGCGAAACTCTTATCGAAATTAAAAACGACAGTAAAATAGTTATCGAAGCGGGCGTTACCGATAGGTCAAACGGTTGCGTTGGAACTCACGCTATCAATATTTACAGCACGAGCAAGGGTAGGTCAAGAATTTCTACCGATAGCGACGGTAACGTTTATCTTACAAGCGGAACGAACGTTTACCTTGTTAAAACTTCGGGAACTACAAAAGATTTCGTAGTTCCGTCAAACGTAACTCATATTTTGCAATATGCTTTCTATCAAAACACCGTTTTAGAAACTATTGATTTAAGCGGTAAGTTAGAAGAAATCGGCGATAAAGCATTTTCAAAATGCACTTCGCTCAAAGCAATTCATATCCCTGCTAATATCACCATTATCGGCAACGAAGCGTTCCGCGGTTGTGTATCTGTTAAAACCCTTACCTTTGAACAAGAAAAATCTTTCTTACAAGAGTTTGGCGATTATGCTTTCTCAGAACTTCCGCTCGTAACTTCTATCATTTTACCCGATGGTCTTAAATTGATGGGCGAGTATTCCTTCGCATATTGCGAAGAACTCATAGAGTTCAGTATGCCCGGTACTCTCGACCGCCTTGGTTATAGAATTATCCACGGTTGTATGAAACTTAAATCTGCTGAATTTAGGGGTACGGGTTTTATGGAAATGACTATGCAACCCGTTCACAATCGTCCCAACGAATTATACTTTTTCTACTGGTATTATTTAAGTGGCCTTGAATGGTGCCACACTTACGGTGGGTCTTGGCAGGTTGAGCCTCACGGCCGTTAATATGATTTAAATTAAAAAATATAGAAAAGCCCTTTGTAAGTTTTGCAAAGGGTTTTTTTGTAAATTTTTTTTGTAAAAATATAAATAAAATGCTTGACATCTTCATATAATTCAATATATAATAATCACGAATTAGCAATGGCTAACAAGATTTTTTTGTGGAGAGTTTATGGACCTTAGCGTAGCGGAAATCGGCAAAGAATATATCGTTAAAGATATATTAACCGGTGATGACGAACTTAATTCTTTTTTATTCTCTCTCGGCTGTTATAGTGGCGAGCCTATTACCGTTATCGCTAAAAAAAGGGGCGGGTTTATCGTGGCTATTAAAGACGCGCGCTATAATATTGATAAAGACCTTGCTAAATCAATTATTATCTAATTATTTAACTCGTTAGGAAACTAACTTTTAATTTTGCAACCTTGTTAGCGTTGGCTAACACGACTATTTTTTAAGGAGTATTTATGAGAATTGCACTTGCAGGCAACCCCAATAGTGGAAAGACCACGATGTTCAATTCGCTCACCGGCAGTAATGAAAAGGTGGGTAACTGGGCAGGTGTTACCGTTGATAAAAAAGAGCATACCGTTAAAAAGGCTTTCACACAAGGCAGAGATATAATTGCGGTAGACCTTCCGGGCGCATATTCGATGAGTCCTTACACTCAGGAAGAAACTATCACTTCAAGTTACGTTAAAAACGAAAAGCCAGATGCGATTATAAATATAGTTGACGGAACTAATCTTAGCCGCAGTCTTTTCTTTACCACTCAACTTTTAGAACTTGGTATCCCTGTAGTTGTAGCCCTTAACAAATCTGATATAAACAAGAAAAGGCAAACCGTTATTGATAAAGACCTATTGTCTAAAAAACTCGGTTGCCCCGTTATTGAAACCGTTTCTATTAAAGCAAGCGGACTTAAAAGCCTTGTTAAAACCGCTATTGAAGTTTCTTCTTTAAGGCAAAAAGCCCCCTATATTCAAGGCGAAGTCGACCTAAGCAATAAAGATGCTGTTTTAGAAGCGGACAAAAAGCGTTTTGACTTTGTTAACGGCATTGTAAAACAAGTAGAAAAGCGTAAAATTAAAACGAAAGACTTTAACGTTCAAGATAAGATTGACAATATTATTACTAACAAGTGGGTAGGTCTTCCTATCTTTGCGGTAGTTATGTTTTTAGTTTTCGGCATATCTCAAGCGTGGCTTGGTCCTTTCGTGGCGGATACTTTTGCCGGTTGGCTTGAAAAGGGGCAAGAGTATATTGCAGGCAAACTTCCTGAAAACATTTGGTCTTCAATGCTCGTTGACGGTATTATCGGCGGTGTTATAGCCGTTGTAGGTTTTTTACCGCTCGTTATGATAATGTATTTCTTAATCGCGCTTTTGGAAGACTGCGGTTATATGGCAAGGGCATCGGTAGTATTAGACCCTATCTTCAAAAAGGTGGGGTTATCGGGAAAATCAATTATACCTTTCGTTGTAGGCACGGGTTGTTCAATCCCCGGAATTATGGCGTGCAGGACTATTCGTAACGAACGCGAAAGAAGGTCGACCGCTATGCTCACACCATTTATGCCGTGCGGTGCAAAACTTCCGGTTATAGCACTGTTTGCAGGCGTATTTTTCGGTGATTCGGCGTGGGTTGGCGTAACGATGTATTTCGTTGGAATTATTCTCATTTTGCTTTGCGCCCTTTTAATCAACGCGTTAAACGGTTACAAGGCTAAAAAGAACTTCTTTATAATCGAACTTCCCGAATACAAAATACCAAGTATTTTGGGCGCGGGAAAATCGATGCTTTCAAGGGCGTGGTCGTTTATCGTAAAAGCGGGAACTGTGATAATGGTTTGTAACTTTATAGTTCACGTAATGCAAACTTTTGACTGGGCTTTTAACGTGGTTGATGCAAATCAGTCTATTCTTCACGATATATCAACGCCGTTCGCTTACATTTTAGCACCCGTAATAGGCGTATGCGCTTGGCAACTTGCGGCGTCTGCCGTTACAGGCTTTATCGCAAAGGAAAACGTGGTTGGAACGCTTGCAGTATGCTTTGGAATTTCCAACCTTATTAGCGTTGACGAACTCGTTTTAGTAGAAGGCGCGGCGTCTTCCGTTGCAAGCGTGTTCGGTATAACTTCGGTAGGAGCGTTGGCGTTTTTAGCCTTCAATTTATTCTCGCCACCCTGCTTTGCCGCAATCGGTGCTATGCGTAGTGAAATAAGCGAGAGAAAGTGGTTTTACGCAGGTATAGGTATTCAGTTTGCGGTAGGCTTTACCGTAGCGTTCTTAGTGTTTTTCTTTGGAACGCTTTTCACGGGTGGTAGTTTAGGCGCGGTATGGATGCCCGTTTTGGGTTGGGCAATCGTTTTATCGATAGTTGCCGTTTTTACTTTCGTAATCGTAAAGAAAAATAAATCTTTAAAAAGAGAGAACGCGTAATTATGTTTAAAACGATTTTAGTAATAATATCAATCGCGCTTATACTTGGCGGAGCGATTTTATACATAATTTTATCGCTCAAAAAAGGCAAAAAGTGTATCGGTTGTCCGTATGCTCAAAGTTGCGCTAAAAAATCTTGCGCTACCAAGGAAGATAAATAACGAAAGGCTTGAAAAAAATCAAGCCTTTTTTAATTTTCCGTATTGACTTTTTATAGCGATTGTTTTACAATCTTTTTGTAATAACAAAAAAGGATGTATTTTTATGAAAACAGGTTACGCAAAACTTTGTATTAATCCGCCTTACGGCTTTCCTATGCTCGGCTACTATATACCCCGTACCGTAAAGGGTGTTAACGATGATTTATGCGTTCGCGCAGTCGCGTTTGACGATGGCGTTAAGAGAGCGGTAGTTCTCGCCGTTGACGTAGCGGAATTTCCGCAAGAAATGTTCGATAATATTAAAAAACTTATTTCAGCTGACACGGGCGTTGAAAACGACGGTATCTTTATCAACTGTTCTCACACTCACACCGGCCCCGTTTTAGGTACTGACCTTGGAACTAATTCTAAAAGCACGCCCGAGTACGAATCGTTTATCGTAAACACGGCGAGAGACGCTGCCGTTTACGCTTTTCAAGACCTTAAAGAGAGTGAGTTTAGCGTAGCTAAAACAGAAGCGAAAGGCGTATCTTTCGTTCGCCGTTATCGTATGAAAGACGGGTCTGTTGCAACAAACCCCGGCGTTAAAAACCCGAATATCGACCACGCCTTAGGCACGCCTAACGAAACCGTTAGAGTGGTTAAAATTAAAAGGGTTGGCGGTGAAGACATAGTTTTCGTTAACTTTGGCACTCACCCCGATAGCGTAGGCGGTGAATTTTTATCCGCCGACTATATGGGCGTTGTTTGTAAAACGCTTGAAAATGCGCTTGGCAATACCAAATGCGCTTTCCTTTTAGGTCCGCAAGGTGACGTTAACCACGTTAACGTAAACCCCACCGAAGAAGAATCGGCAATTTCGGTTATTGACTTTGATAGCGTTCCAAGAAGTTACGCTCACGCCGAATATATGGGCAGAAAGATTGCAGGCGCGGTGCTTTCCGTAATTTCTGTAACAAAGCCCGTTAAAACGGATAAAATTGAATATATAACCACAACTATCGACCTTCCTTCAAATCAAGAAAACGATAAACTTGAAGAAGCAAGATATATCTATCAAATGTTCTTGGACGGTAGGTCGAACGAACTTCCGTATAAGGAAATGGCTTTAACTACCGCGGTTGCAAGGGCAAAGCGTATCATTATGCTTGAAAACGGCCCCGATAGTTACCCCTTTAACTTCTCGGCAATCAAGCTTGGCGACTTAGTGTTTGCAGGTATCGGTGGCGAACCGTTTACCGAAATCGGCACGAGAATTTGCGCCGACTCACCCTTTGCCGAAACCGTTCTTTGTTGCTTAACTAATACTTCGGGCGGATATATTCCCACAAGCAAGTCTTACGACGAGGGTGGTTACGAGGCAGGCGCTACCGTTCTTAAAAAGGGCAGTGACGATATAATGGTAGACGGGATGGTTAAAATGCTTAACGAACTTTACAATAAATAAAATTTGTGTTAAACTATAAATAGTTAAATTTAAGGAGTGGAATATGAGATATCGCGAATCGGAAGAAATGTATCTTGAAACGATACTATTATTAAAAAAGAAGATTTCTTGCGTGCGTTCTATCGACATAGCGACCGAACTTAACTATTCTCGCCCAAGCGTATCAAGGGCGGTTAACCTTTTGCAAAACAACGGCTATATAGTAATAGCCAAGAACGGCGAAATAAACTTTACTGAAATCGGCTTAAAAAAGGCGACTGAGATTCAAGAACGCCACAGCGTTATTACAGACGTGTTTATGAAGATAGGCGCGGATAGAGAAGTTGCCGAAGAAAACGCTTGTAGAGTAGAGCACGTTATTACCGCCGAACTAATGCAAGTTTTAAAAGACTTTTTAATAAAATGAAAAAAAGGAGCGAACCCGCTCCTTTTTTTATTATATAAAAACTTGACTTATAAAAATTTAGAGAGTATAATTTGTAATTGTGTGATTTGCACAAACGAGGTAATTTATGAAAAATTTATCTAATAAATGGACAAGGGCTGCTATTCCCGCGTTATTGCTTCACGCAAGTATCGGTACGGTATATTGCTGGTCAATTTTCAGTACGGAATTTAAAGCGCTTGGCACTTATAATATGGACCTTCTTGGTTGGGCGTTCAGTTTAGCGATTTTCTTCCTTGGTATGAGCGCTGCTTTCCTTGGCAACTTTGTTGAAAAGGATATTCATAAAGCAAGTTTAATCGCAACGATTTGTTTCGTTGTGGGTATTGCCGGCACGGGCTTAGCCGTAAGGCTTGAAAGCGTTTGGCTTATCTTGTTATTCTACGGCGTAATCATGGGCTTTGGTTTAGGCCTTGGTTACCTTTCACCCGTAAAGACCTTAATGCTTTGGTTTAAGGATAAAAAAGGCTTGGCTACCGGTTTAGCAGTTGCGGGCTTCGGTGCGGCAAAGATGATTTTCGCACCCGTTATCGAGTGGGTTATTTCTCTTGCAGGTCTTGAATTTTCATTCTATATCTTATCGGCAGTTTGGTTCGTAATGATGTTTACCGGGCACTTACTTCTTAAAAAGCCTGA
>JAGCLN010000211.1 GCA_017646945.1 Clostridia bacterium
CGTCATAACGGTTGATAACTCTAATATCTTCAACGCTTTTAATTTCAAGCAAATCTCTAACTTCGCTTAAAAGTGAGTTTGCTTCGTGTTGGAAACCTTTTTTCTTTTCTACGTATACTCTATAAACCATATTGCTCCTTAGTTGCCTTTAATTTTTAAAAGCGCTTTCTTGCCGATGTCTTTTCTGTAATATGCGTTACCAAAAGTAATTTTATCTACTACCTTGTATGCGTTTTCAATCGCTTGTTCAAGGTTATCAGCGGTTGCTACCGCACCGAGAACTCTACCACCGGCAGTCTTTAACACGCCGTTATCGAGTTTTGCGCCCGCAACGTAAACGTTCTCGTTATCGCTCAAATTACCGATTTTAATTTCGTAACCGCTTTCGTATTTTTGCGGATATCCATCACTTGCCATAACTACGCAAGTCGCCGCGCCAGAACTAAACTTAACCATATCTTCAGTAAGCGTTCCGTTAGTGGTTGCCATCATAATTTCAAGCAAGTCGCTTTCTAAAAGGGGAAGAACAACTTGCGTTTCAGGGTCACCAAAACGACAGTTATATTCAATAACCTTAGGTCCTTTCGGAGTAAGCATAAGCCCGAAATATAAGCAACCTTTGAAAGTTCTACCTTCGGCGTTCATAGCGTTGATTGTGGGAAGGAAAATCTTTTCCATACACTCTTTCGCTATGCTTTCGGTATAATAGGGGTTGGGAGCAATAGTTCCCATACCACCGGTATTTAAACCTTCATCGTTATCTTTAGCGCGCTTGTGGTCCATTGAAGAAACCATAGGAATAACAACCTTACCGTCAGTAAAAGAAAGAACTGAAACTTCAGGGCCGGTTAAGAATTCTTCAATTAAAACGTTGTTTCCGCTTGCGCCAAACACTTTATCAAGCATAATTTCTTTAATGGCGGATTCCGCTTCGGCAAAGTCCTTTGCAATGATAACGCCTTTACCAAGCGCCAAACCGTCTGCCTTGATAACTGCGGGATAACTTGAAGATTTTAAATATTCAATCGCTTTATCCGCATCGCTAAACGTAACGCTATCGCCAGTAGGAATACCGTACTTTTTCATAAGGTTTTTAGAAAATACTTTACTACCTTCTAAAATAGCGGCGTTCGCTTTAGGCCCGAAACAAGGCACGCCTATTTCTTCAAGCCTATCTACTAAACCAAGTACGAGCGGGTCATCGGGCGCAACAACCGCATAGTCGATTTTCTTTTCTCTTGCAAACTCAACTATTTTATCAAGTTCGGTCGCCTTAATAGGATAACACTCGGCATCCATAGCGATACCGCCGTTACCGGGAACAGCGTAAATCTTTTCTACTTTTTCGCTCTTTTTTAAACTCTTTACGATGGCGTGTTCTCTACCACCGCCACCTACTACTAAAATTTTCATCGTAAATCCCTTTTTAATGCAATAGTTTGTATTGCGTGATATTCGCCTTACGGCGAGTGATATGCTTGCTATCGCAAGCGTGAAACACAAACTTACGGTTTGCGTTGTGAATATTTATTATTATATAACCCTCGTTCAAAGTTTGAACAAAGTGCCCTTTAAGCCTATGGACACAATAGACCTTTTGGTCATTGCAGTCGCACGAGTTAACGAAGCTTATAATAGAACTCGTTTAAGACGTTAGAAACAAGTTAGGCGAGGCTCACGAAGACGATAGGCTGAGATTGACCTTGTTGGTCATCGAAGTCAAAACACGAAGCAGTAAACGAAGCCTAACGAAACAAATAACGGGTTATTTAAGACGTTAGTTGCAAGTATATCAAGGCTCGCGAAGGGTTTTGGATGAGATTGACCTTTTTGGTCATCGAAGTCAAAACAC
>JAGCLN010000212.1 GCA_017646945.1 Clostridia bacterium
CTTGCAAAGTTAACAACAACGTTAGTGTAAGTAGAACCAGCAGAAATATGAGAGAACACACCTCTTGTCGTATAAGTGTTAGCGCTAACGTCAACGAACACGTTTTCTAAAGTTGCGCCGTAGTTAGTAAAACCAAGAACACCTGATAAACCTTGAGAAGCTAAACCGTCAGTGCTATCGTCAATATTAACGAACGCTACGTTCTTAATAACACCACCCTTTAAGATAGCATAGAAGAAGCCGTTAGCAGCACCGTAATACATGTCTGATTCTAAGCCGTATACTGCAGCACTGTTAAGCGCTACGGTAGCGTTAGAAATTACGTGGCCACGACCATCGAATAAACCGCCGAAACCAAGTTGTTTTGCAGTAGTGAAAGTTTCGTTATTACCTTTAACGATGCCAGTAACGTTTTCTTTAATTCTGTTATACATTACGATACCCGTCATATCAACGTCGTTAGCGAGTACGTATGTGTTCAAGTTAGCTTCAATGTTACCACCGCGACCGATAGTTGAATTTGCAGCGGTAGATGCGATGAAGTAAGGTGCAGTAACGTCAAATGCCATTTGAACGTCAGTTGCAGTCTTTAAAGCTTTGTTTGCAAATAATACTTCTATATAGATAAGTTGGTTAGCGCCATTGATAACGTAAAGGTCTACGTATGCGCCGATGTTTTCATCAACGATTGCTTGGTCGAAGATGAGCTTGTTGTCGTTCCAGCTGAACGCAGAACTGTCAAGAACGGTTTCGCCGAGCATAGCGTCAACGATAAATTCACCGTCGTAAGCTAATTCGTCAATAACTAAAACGTCGTCTTCATCAGAAACGTAAGCGCTGTACGAGTCGTATACGTCACCGCTAACGTCCATTGACCATTTTGCATTGATTGTTAAATCGTTTGCAGGCATCTTAGCGGGGATTTCAGCATCCCAACCTTCGAATACGTAGTTATCTCTTGAAGGATCTTCAACTGCTTCAATATCAGCGTTGTAGTCCTTAGTGATAACGATATCTGCATCGCCGTTACCTAACTTAATGGTAATGGTGTATTGATTGATAGACCAGTTTGCAGTAATGGTAGTTTCGCCTTCAGGTAAAGTTGCAGGAATTTCTGCAGACCAACCGGTAAAGGTGTAACCAGTCTTAGCAGGGTCTTCAACCGTAGCAACGTTAACGCCTGAGTAATCGTTGATAACGATATTTTGAGCGCCGTTACCGAATACGATAGTTAAAGTACTCTTAAGTCTTGAACCAACGTCTGCAACGGTATCTTCACCTACGTTACAACCGTAATCACACTTAGCGGTCTTAGTACCGTCTGCAGCGTAAGTTGCGTCACCGTTAGGTACGTAGTTAGTGTACTTGTGGTCTTTCTTAGAGCCAACGTCTGCAACGGTATCAGTTTCAGTACAACCGTTGTCACAAACAGCAGTCTTAGTACCGTCTGCTAAACAAGTAGCGTTACCGTCTGCAACGTAAGTAGTGAACGAGTGAGAAAGAGCAGTACCAGCTTTGGTTCTTTGGTCTTCTTCGTTACAACCATCTCTATCACAGATAGCAGTTTCAGTACCGTCTACACCACACTTAGCATCGTTATTGTATACGTAGTTAGTGAACGAGTGAGAAAGAGCAGTGCCAGCTTTGGTTCTTTGGTCTTCTTCGTTACAACCATCTCTATCGCAGATAGCGGTTTCAGTACCGTCTACACCACACTTCGCGTCATTATTATAAATATAGTTAGTGAAAGAGTGTTGAAGGGCAGAACCAGCTTTTTCTCTGGTATGCGATTCGTTACAATCTTCCCTATCGCAAATAGCGGTTTCAGTACCGTTTACGCCACACTTAGCATCGTTATTATAAACGTAATTAGTGTAGCTGTGGTTCAATGCTTCGCCATCGGTAGCTTGACAAACGGAACAAGTTTTTGCAGTAGTACAATCTGCATCTACCCAAGTGTGGCCGAGAGCGGGAACGTAAGTGTCAACCACAACGTCACCACAGTCACAAGTATGAGTAGTAAAACCTTGCTCAGTACAAGTAGCGGGAGTAACCACGTCTTTATAAGCGTGAGTATGGCTTTCCCCACCACAAGCAGTCAAACCGAACGTGCAAATTGATGCGAGCATCGTGCAAGTTACAATTGTGAGTAGTTTGTTTTTCATAACTTTCTCCTTTTTTATTTTAATAAAACTATTAAAATTTTATTGTAAAGTCATTATATCACACATTTTTCACATTTTCAAGACCCTTTTTTTAAAAAAGGAAATAAAAAAAGGCGGTATAGATACCACCTATTCTTTAATATACCTTTCAAGCCAAGTCAAATCGAGCGACCACTCACCTACGGTAGACAGTTCAATGCACTTTTCGTTCGCCCGTTTTAGTTCGCTAATATACCCTTGATAATCGCAATTATTAACCTTTTTGAAATGCGCTATCGCGCTGTTTTCATAACCCATAATTTGCGTTCTCCCTATATGAATTACCGAATGACAGGCGTGGCACACCGCCACCACGTCTTCAAGTTTTTGAACTTGCTTTTCCTTATCGAAAGACCAACGCTCGTGCGCTTCTAACCGCTTTACCAGTCTACCGCAAATACTGCAACGGTGAGCCGAACGCTCGTACGCGTCTTTTCTTATAAAATCCCACGCGGACTTTGAAAATACCGTTCTTAAATTGTTGTTCCAAGCCCCTGTCGGCATAACTTCCATTTCTAACTTCATACTTTTATTTTAAACCATTTGTAAAAAAATTGCAAGTGGTAAATTTGTAAACAATATTACATAATTTTATTGACAAATTATTAAAACGGTGTTACAATTTACACAAAGGAGAGAAGTATGAGCAAATCGGTTTACAGTTTACTTTTAAACGATGAAGTAGTAGATTTAATTGATAAAATGGCAAGAATTAACGGTATGAGCCGTAGCAATATGGTGGAAAAAATTTTGGCGGACGCCGTAACTTACGAAACGCCTGAGATTAGAGCGAACACCGTATTTTCGGAAATTGAGAGAATTTTATCGGGTAGCCCAACTATGAGATACCTTGAACAACCAAGTTCGTACATGGCGTCTATCATGAGCGCGCTTTCTTATCGCTATAACCCTGCTATTCGTTACAGCGTGGAACTTTTCCCCCACTCTTCACACCTTGGGCAGTTAAAAGTTACGCTTAGAACTCAAAACCCTATACTTATCGAGCATATGAGCGATTTTTATTCGCTATACACCTTGCTTGAAAAGAAATACTATAACGACAAAGCTCGCCACATTTACGACGGCGCTAAATTTACAAGGCTTTTCACGTTCCCAAGCGTAGCGGTAACCACTAAGGAACTTGCAAGTATTTTAACTTCGTTCGTAAGGGATTTCGACGAACTTTTGAGCATTTACTTTTCTAACCTTACAAACCCCAACGGTTTTTCAGTAGTTGAAAAACGATTTATAGAACTCAAACGCAATAAAATTATTATTTAGGTGAATTATGAACGCAAACAATTTTACTCAAAAATCAATAGAAGCGATAAACGTTGCTAACCGCATTGCAAAAGATAACGGCAATCAGCAAATTACTGCCCTTCACCTTTTAAAAGCGCTTATTAGCGATAGCGAAGGGTTAACGCAAAAACTTCTTTCTTCAATGAACGCTAACGCCAACGCGTTAGAAAAAGAAATTGATGAAAAGATATCAAAGTTACCAAAAGTATCGGGCGCGGGCGAAGTTTACGCGTCAAGCGAACTTACTTCCGCTTTTAATTTTGCCGAGAGCAAGGCAAGGGAATTAAAAGACGAGTTTATTTCCGTTGAGCATCTTTTGTACGGCGTTATAGCAAGCGGTAACAAGGATACTAAAACTATACTTAACGCCTATGGCGTTACTGAAACGGCTTTACTCAAAGCGTTGCAAGAAATTAGGGGTAACGTTAGAGTTACTTCCGATAACCCCGAAGCAACTTACGACGTGCTTAATAAATACGGCGTTGACCTTGTTGAAAAGGCTAAAAAACAACAAATCGACCCCGTTATCGGCAGGGACGAAGAGATTAGAAACGTAATTAGAATTCTTTCAAGAAAGACTAAAAACAACCCCGTTTTAATAGGTGAAGCAGGCGTTGGTAAAACGGCTATTGCCGAAGGGCTTGCAATCCGTATAATGAAAGGGGACGTTCCCGTTGGGCTTAAAAACAGAAAACTTTTCTCGCTCGACATCGGCGCGCTCGTTGCCGGCGCTAAGTACCGCGGTGAGTTTGAAGAAAGGCTCAAAGCCGTGCTTTCGGAAGTTAAAAAATCTAACGGCGAAATTATCTTATTTATCGATGAACTTCACACGATAGTCGGCGCGGGTAAAACTGACGGGGCTATGGACGCGGGCAACCTTTTAAAGCCTATGCTCGCTCGCGGTGAACTTCATTGTATAGGCGCAACCACGCTTGACGAATACCGCAAGTATATCGAAAAAGACCCTGCGCTCGAACGCCGTTTCCAACCCGTTATAGTAAACGAGCCGTCCGTTTTGGATACCATTTCAATACTGCGCGGTCTTAAAGATAGATACGAAGTATACCACGGCGTTAAGATTCAAGATAACGCGTTGATTTCCGCCGCTACCCTATCCGATAGATACATTACCGATAGGTTCTTGCCCGATAAGGCTATCGACCTTGTTGACGAAGCGTGCGCACTTATCAAAACTGAAATGAACTCAATGCCCGCCGAAATGGATGACGTTTCAAGAAAGATTATGCAACTTCAAATCGAAGAAGCGGCGCTCAAAAAGGAAACGGATAAACTTTCAAAAGAAAGGCTTAAAAATATTGAAGACGAACTTTTGTCTTTGCAAGCCGATTACAACGAAATGAAAAAGCGTTGGGAAGAAGAAAAACTCTCTATAACCGCATCGTCCGACCTTAGAAAAGAGATTGAAACGCTCAACGCCGAGATTGAAAAGGCAGAAAGAGAATACGACCTTAACAGGGCGGCGGAACTTAAATACGGTAAACTTCCCGAACTTAAAAAGAAACTTGAACTTTCAGAAAACGCACCCCAGAAGGAAAACACCCTACTTCGCGATAAGGTTACCGAAGAAGAAATTTCTAAAATCGTTTCGCGTTGGACGGGCGTTCCCGTTTCCAAACTCGCCCAAGGCGAAAAGGAAAAACTTTTGAACCTTGAAAGCGTTCTTCACGAAAGAGTTATCGGTCAAGACGAAGCGGTTAAAAAAGTAAGCGAAGCAATTCTTCGTTCAAGAGCAGGTATTCAAGACCCGAATAGACCTATCGGCTCCTTCCTTTTCTTAGGTCCTACCGGCGTTGGTAAAACGGAACTTGCTAAAACGCTTGCCGAAACGCTGTTTGACGATGAGAAAAATATCGTTCGTATCGATATGAGCGAATATATGGAAAAGTTTAGCGTTTCAAGGCTTATCGGCGCTCCCCCGGGATACGTTGGGTTTGAAGACGGCGGTCAACTTACCGAAGCGGTTAGAAGAAGGCCTTATTCCGTTATCTTGTTCGATGAAATTGAAAAGGCTCACCCCGACGTTTTCAACGTTCTTTTGCAGATTTTAGACGACGGCAGAGTTACCGATTCGCAAGGCAGAACGGTTGACTTTAAAAACACCGTTATTATCCTTACTTCTAACCTTGGCTCGCCCGTTATTTTAGACGGCATTGACGAGAGCGGCGAAATAACCGATTTAGCAAAACAACAAGTTGAAAACTTGTTAAAGCAAAGTTTCCGCCCCGAATTTTTGAATAGACTTGACGATATAGTCTTTTATAAACCGCTTACTAAAACGGAAATTAAAGAGATTGTTAAACTCTTGTTAAAGTCGCTCAAAAAGAGGCTTCTCGATAAGAAATTACACCTTGAAATAACCCCTTACGCAACCGATTTTATAATCGAAAACGGCTATGACGGTATCTACGGCGCAAGACCGCTTAAAAGGTTTATTCAATCGAACGTTGAAACGCTTATCGCTAAACGAATTTTGCGCGGTGATTTTGCTCCCGATAGCACCTTGCTAGTAGATGAAATCGGCGGAGAATTAACGGTTGAAATTAAATAGAAAAAACAAATAGAAAAAACAAGCACGACACTCGTGCTTGTTTTTTATATTGCTTGCAAGGTTATTTTCTATATTTAATACAGCGTTAAATAAATTCCTATCCATTGAACTGCAACTCCACCAAGCACAAACAAGTGCCAAATAAAGTGCGCAACTCTGCCCTTTAACGCAAAGGGAATTATACCTAAACTATAAATTATTCCACCGCCTAAAATAAACGCGACTAAAATCGGTGCGCCGTTTAACATTCTCGGCAGGAAGAATAGTCCACTCCAACCCATTAAAACGTAGCCGAGTAGATGAAAAATTCTAAACTTGTTAGGACCAAACACGCCTATAAAAGTTACTCCAACTGCAATCACTAACCATTGCGCCGTGAAAAAGGCAAAGCCTAAAACGCCTTTAATAAAAATTAACAAAATCGGCGCGAACGTTGCGCCTATTAGCAAGTAGATTGAAATGTAATCAAATCGGCGAAACAACCTTTTAGTAACAGTTCCATATTTAAACGCGTGGTATAACGAACTCATAGTCATAGAAATAAAAATTCCTGCAAAGTATATCCACGCCCCTACCGCTTGATTGAGATTATGCGCCGAGTTTAGCATCATTATTAACACAACCACGCCAAACAAGGCGCCTACTCCGTGCGATACTGAATTGCCTATTTCTTCTAAAACGCTACGCTTTGGCGCAAGTAGATTTTTATCTTTCGTAACGGATTTCCCATTAGAATTTAAGTAACCGCTATACTGCATATTGCCTCCTTATTCGTTACGCTTTTATTTTAACCACTTATTAAAAATTAAATCAACCTACTATTAAAATATTAACTCTACCAAAAAATAAAAGCGCTCTACCCACGGTAGAGCCGTATTTTTTGTTATAAACAAAAGAGTAAAGCAAACTGCCTTACTCTTTTATTGCCTTTATAAAAATTCTGATTTTTTAATCTTTCTTATTCGCAAGTTAGATAAGCCTTTTAAACCGTTTTCGCCACCTGCCATATATACCATAAGCAAACTGTCTTCACACTCTAAAAAGGCAGTGTAACAGTAGTGACCGTTCGGGTCGTCGTCTAAAATATAGGCATCGCCTATCTTGTTAAGGTTTCCGTCCCCCACCCTAAAAACAAAGGGGGTTCTACCGCGCCACGGCGAATTTGACGGTCCGCCCGGATACCACGGCACGGGGTTGTAAACGATAGCAAACTCGCCCGATGATAAGCGGATAAAATCAAGTGGTGAAAGGGGGCCTGTGAACTTTGATGGAAGGGGGGTTGACCAAGTCATACCACCGTCGGTTGAATAGGATTGATAGTGCCTGCCGAGAGAAGTTCTCGCATAGGCGAAAAGCCTGCCGTCGTCAAGTTCTTGAACGCCGGGTTCTTGCAAGCCGTCGTGAATTATTCCATCGTCTAAAACGAGTTCGAGCTTATTAGATTTTTTAAAGGTTTTGCCATCGTCACTCGATATAAAGAAGTAGTTTGTTGCCGGTAATATCGTGTACTCGTTATTCGAGTAAAGCGCCCTTTCTTCTTCGGCAAGTTTGCGCCAAGCGTGATGCGCTACGGGAACTATTATGTTTCCGTTTTTGCACCTTATTACCCTTTGGGGATTTAAAATCCAATACCCGTCGTCAGTAACTTCAATTTCTTCGCTAAAAGTTTTAAAATCGGTTGTTTTGCGATAGCAAATAGCCGTTTTTCTTTCCGTTCCGTTAGCTCTTTTAATGTAAAACATAGCAATAGAGCCGTCTTGCAATCTTAAAAGCGATACGCTACAAATGTTGTAGGCGTCAACGTCCGCGCAAGTCATTACGATTTCGGGCTCGGTGAACGTTTCGCCGTCATCGTAACTATAAGTAACGGCAATATCGCAAGGCGCGTCATCGGCGTTGCTTTCGCCGTGGTAACGGTCGTAAACCAAAGCGATAACTCCGTTATCCATTCTATAAAAACCACCCGTTCCGTTTCTTGGGTTGTCTTTCGTTGGCGGAAATTCCTTCACGATTTTGCCAAGATATTTCTTTTCGCTAATCTGTGCGTACATAATTATCTCCTTTAAAACTACGCTATGATTATTCTACCAAGTTTTAAAAAGTATTTCAATATTTTTAATAAAAAAACAATAAAATTAAATTAAAATCAAAAACGCCTAAATATTTGTTGACAAAGCCGTTTTTATTATGCTATAATCACTTGGCTATGGGCGATTAGCTCAGTTGGTAGAGCAACTGACTCTTAATCAGTGGGTCCCGGGTTCGAGTCCCTGATCGCCCACCACGAAAAAGGAACAGCAACACGCTGTTCCTTTTTTGCTACCCTTATAAACTCGAAGCATTTCATATAATAAAATAAAAAAAGGAACGGGCTTGTGTAAGCCGTTCCTTTTTTATTGTTTCTACTTAATAATTAGTCTTTGTATAAAAGAACAATAGCATCTTCTAAAGTAGCTTTATCTGCTGCAGCATATTCTTCATCAGTCATTTTGAAAATCTTGAGAGCTAAGAGAATACCTTTGATTCCGTTGATGATACCAACAACACCAAGAGTGATGAAAGCAGAAATAATGGTGTAGATACCTTTTTTGTTATTACCGTTAAGGAAACTTGTGATACCATAACCGTTAAAAAGGAAAACCAAAATCGCGTAAGTAGCTTTACTCATATGTATAAACCTCCTTTTTTTCTAACATTATACACCTGTCAAATTACATAGTCAACATATCTTTAAATAATTCTTTAAGTTTTTTTATTTTTGCTTATAATTTCGCTAAAATACGAATATTATGCATTTTTTATTCATAATACAATGATTTTTATAACAAAACAACTAAAAGCACACTCATTTGAGTATGCTTTTATTTGGTGATCCACCGGAGGGATTCCCCTGTTAGGGGAAATGTCCGCAAGGACAAAAGGGTTGCGCCGTGCTAACGGCCGAACTCCGCGGAGTGAGAGGGGCGGTGGGCATCAAAAAAGGTACACTCGTTTTAAGTGTACCTTTTTTGGTGATCCACCGGAGACTCGAACTCCGGAC
>JAGCLN010000213.1 GCA_017646945.1 Clostridia bacterium
CGGTTTCGTTCGGCGGTGGCTACGGTATGATTTCACTTATCCGTGAAGAAGTTATTTCTCACGGCTGGCTTACCGAGAGTGAACTTATGAACTTTATTGCCGTTGCCGAATCAACACCCGGCCCTATCGCCGTTAATATGGCTACTTTTATAGGTAGTTCTCAGGCGGGAATATGGGGCTCGCTTTTAGCAACGCTCGGCGTTGTTCTTCCGTCGTTTATAATAATACTTATAATCGTTGCGGTATTTAAAAACCTTTTAAAACTCACCGGCGTTAAGTGGGCGATTTTCGGCATTAAACCGGTTATTGCAGGGCTTATAGTAGGCACGGGCGTAACGCTACTTTTATCCACCGTTTTAGGCGCAAGTACGATAGGCTCGGAAATATCGTTCGACTATAAGGCTCTCATTATCTTGGCTATTATCGGCGCAACGGCTTTCGTTTACAACAAACTTACTAAAACTAAAATTTCACCGATACTTTTAATACTTTTATCGGCAGGGCTGGGGCTTTTACTTTATGCTTTGTAATTATCACACTCACACAAAAAGATGTCACCACGCAACGGGTACGGACAGGGAATACGTTGAAAGCGCCATAAAACTCGGCATTAAGGTTCTTGGCTTTTCCGACCACGCACCGTATATTTTCGACGGGAATTACTATTCGCATTACCGTATGTTTATAGACGAGATAGGCGAATATAAAAACTCCGTATTAGCGCTTAAACGCGAGTATAAAAACGATATTGATATTAAATACGGGTTCGAACTTGAATACTACCCTGATAAACACCAAAGGGAAATGGAATTTATAAAAAAGTACGAGCCGGAATACTTAATACTCGGTCAACACTTCGTTGGTAGCGAACCACAAGGCAGTTACATCGCTCGCCAAAGCGACGATAGTTTTTTAATTAACTACGTTAACGAGTGTATCGAAGGGTTGAAAACGGGCGATTTTATCTACCTTGCCCACCCCGATATCGTTGGTTACGATTTTAGCGAAAAGGTTGTTGATAGAGAATATTCAAGGCTTTTACAGTTTGCAAAGGATAACGACTTTCCAGTTGAGGTAAACGTTTTAGGGATTTCAGGCAACCGTTGGTATAGTAAGAGAAAGATATTCACGCTTGCAAAGCAGATAGGAACTAAGGTTATTATCGGGATTGACGCTCATTCCCCCCAAGCGATATCCCAGCATTCTTTTGACCTTGCTAACGAATTAGTTAGCGGGCTTAACCTTAATATTATTGAGAAATTAGATATATAAAAAAACGCTCTTATTCGAGCGTTTTTTGTTTTGGTTTTATAACGTGATATTTAATAATTGAAAGGATATTTGCCGAAAGTTCAAACGTATAAGATAAAACTGCAAATATCGGCGCGTTTGCAAGAACGTTGTACGCTATTGATAAACCCGTTGGCGCAAGCATTGAAAAGCGAACGATTTTCAAGTCTCTTATTCTAAAAATAAAAGCGTATAAGATTAAACCTATCAAGAATAAAATGTCAACCGGTTTAACGGTGTTTAATATCCACAAGTTGATTATAAAATAACTTGCAAGCGATAAAACGGTAAATATTATCGGCCAAACGATAGGCGCAAGCACCCCCCTTTTCTCGTAAAGGTAAAAGGTAAGCGTTCTAAAAAGCGCAATAATAAGCCCAACCATTGCAAAAAACTCTACCGAGAAAAAGTAAGATATTATTAAGAATATAATGCACAAGAACTGAAAGAGCAAGTAGAGTTCTTTTTTTCTAACGAAATAAGAAACCACAACGAAACTCATCGCTATAAAACTTGCTATCAGCGCCAAAACTTTACTTTCCATACTTTAAGAGTATAGCACTTAGTTTATTTATATGCAACCATTTAAACGCCCTATGCGGAATATCTCTCAGGGCGTAGTGATATAAAACTTCGTTTGGCAATACGCAATAGTTTGTATTGCGTTAGTGAAATTAAAAGAACTTGCATTCCGCAAGTTCTTTTTATTTGTAATTATATATTTTAAAATCTTGTTCAACGTGATTTTTTAATTTGTTTTGAACGCTCGAAGTATTTTCAACGAGAGATTTTAAGCCGTTAGAAACAAGCAAGACAAGGCTCGACAAGACGGGGCGATTACGATAGACCTAAGTGGTCATCGTAAATGCAACGGCTTGGCAGTAACGCAGTATTGCGCCGTTTATAACGGATTAAAATTAGACGCCACTATACGAAGAAAAACCACAATCGATAGGAAGCACTACTCCTGTGATGGCGGAAGCGGATTTATCATCACACAAGAAAAGGGTTGCGCCTAATAATTCCTTAGCATCAACGAATCTACCTGTGGGCGTTCCGTTTAAGATTTTTTTACTGCGTGGGGTGGGCGTTCCGTCGTCATTAAATAAAAGGGATTTATTTTGAGCGGAAACTAAAAAGCCGGGGGCGATTGCGTTACAGCGGATACCCGTTCCTGCAAAGTGGGTTGCAAGCCACTGC
Organism: Clostridia bacterium; assembly: GCA_017646945.1. GTDB lineage: Bacteria > Bacillota > Clostridia > Christensenellales > Borkfalkiaceae > HGM11412. Next base: position 2,491 of record JAGCLN010000213.1, read on the forward strand.
GTAAAGTTTGAAATGCCCGCTTTTGCGGCAGAATACGCAGGGATTTTGGTGAGCGGTGTGTATGCGTTCATTGAAGAAATATTTAAGATGCTACCGCACTTTTTGTCAACCATATCTTTTGCGAAAACTTGGGTGGGAATAAGCGTGCCTTGGAAGTTGAGTTTGAAAACGAAGTCAACACCGCCTTGGTCAAGGTCAAAGAAAGATTTTTTGCCTTCAATCGCTTCGTGCTGATATTCGTTATCGGTGGTGGCTCTCGGGTTGTTACCGCCCGCGCCGTTAATTAAGATATCGCAAGCGCCAAGGTCAGTTAAAACCTTTGCGTGAACTTCTTCTAAACTTTCTTTTTCTAATACGTTTGCCTTGTAACCTTTGCAAATAAAACCGTCTTTCGTAAGTTCATCGGCAAGTTTTAAAACGGCTTCTTCATTAAGGTCAAGCGCGGCAACTTTTGCACCGCTTTGAGCAAAAGCTCTTGCCATCGCTCCGCAAATAAGACCGCCTGCGCCCGTTACTACAACTACTTTACCAGTATAATCAACGTTTAAGGGTAAGTTTATCATATTACTGATTTCTCCTTATTTTCTATCAAATTTTTCAAGGCTATCCCAAACGCCGAGCATATACATTATGCCGAGCGCTCTATCGTAAAGCCCGTAGCCAGGGCGTACCACACCCGGTTTTTCATCCCACAAATGCCTGCCGTGGTCGGGGCGAATATAACCTTTAAAGTTACAATCGTGATACGCTTTTAAAATATCAATGATTCCTGTATCGCCATCACAATCTCTATGCGACGCTTCGGAAAAATCACCGTTTTCAAAGTGCTTTACGTTACGGATATGAGCAAAGGCTATTCTATCACAGTATTTTCTAACGATACTTGCAACGTTGTTATTCGGGTTGGCGTTAAGACTTCCCGAACACAAGGTCAAGCAGTTGTACTCATCGTCTACCATTGATAAGAATCTGCCGATACTTTCTTCGTCAATCAAAAGCCTTGGAAGACCGAAGATATCCCACGGCGGATCGTCCATATGGATAGCCATTTTGATATCACATTCACGGCAAGTTGGCATAATCGCTTCTAAGAAATATTTAAGGTTTGCCCAAAGCGTTTCCTTATCAACGCTTGCATACGCTTTGAAAAGTTCATCGAGCTTAGCCATACGCTCGGGTTCCCAACCTGGGAAAGTCATGCCGTACTTTTCAGTAAAATCAAGAATATACTTTGCCATAGCATTGTAATCGTCTTGAATCATATTCTTTTCGTAAAAAAGCGCGGTTGAGCCGTCGCCTACTTCGTGAAAAAGATTACTTCTTGTCCAGTCGAATATCGGCATAAAATTATAGCAAATTACTTTAACGCCGAACTTTGAAAGATTCTTTATCGTTTGCTTGTAGTTTTCAATGTATTTATCGCGGGTGGGAAGACCTATTTTAATATCGTCGTGCACGTTAACGGATTCAACCACGTCAATATTAAAACCGTATTTATCGCATTGGGCTTTTACCTTTGCAATTTCATCTTCATGCCAAATCTCGCCGGGCATTTTATCGTGAAGCGCCCAAACGATACCGGTAACCCCTGGGATTTGCTTAATATCTGAAAGTTTGATACGGTCGTTTCCTTCGCCGTACCAACGGAAAGTCATTTGCATAACTTGTCTCCTTTTTCTTTTATAGTTTTATTATATATCTTAATTATCGAAATGTAAATAAACAAAAACAAACAATTACTTTAATAAAAGTAAACTGAAATAAAATGCAAGGCGATTATTTTTAAAATCGGTTTGCTATTCTTTTTTAGCGAACGTTGACACTCATCGCTAAGTGTGTTATTATTAATCCCGGGAGAAATATATGAAC
>JAGCLN010000214.1 GCA_017646945.1 Clostridia bacterium
ACGTTCGGCGGTAAAAGAGATAGGTAAGCATATTTTAAGGTTGTTTAAACAGTTTGCTAAAAGTACGAGAATTATGCGTAGCGTAGGCGACGGCAAGGAAGTAAAACTCTTTTATTTTAGTTCTAGCGACTTGTCTTCCGACGATATAATTTTCGATACTGAAAACGAGTTAACGCAAACGCCTGCGCAAAAGAAAACGGCTGTTTTAGAAATGTTAGCAAGCGGACTTTTAGCCGATGAAAACGGAGCGCTTTCAAACAGAACTAAGGTAAAAGTTTTAGAGGTTTTAGGTTACGGTTCGCTATCTAACGCGCAAGATATAAACACCTTGCACACCGGAAAGGCGGAAAAAGAAAACATTGAGCTTGAGTTTAACGATTTGCAAACGGGCGAGTTTGATAACGATGAAATTCACGTTGAAGAACACGTTAGAAAATTGCTTTCGCTTGAAAACGAAAAACTCGGCGATAGCGATTACAAATTAAGGATTAAAAAGCATATTGCAATTCACAAGCAAAAACTTAAAGAAATTGCAATCGCAAATTCTATAAATCAAACTAAATAAGGAGAAAATATGGAAAATATAGCGGGAGAAATTGAGCAAGGCGCAACTGAAACTAACGAAGTTAATGCATCGCAAACCGCGGAGGCGGAAGAAGTTAAAGGCGAAAAGGAAGGTTTATCGCTCGGGAAGTTTTCAAGCGTTGCGGAACTGCTTAACGCTTACAATTCTTTACAATCTGAATTTACCAGACGCAGTCAGAAGATTAAAGAGTTGGCGAGGGAAAACGAAAGTTTGAAAAGTTCCGAAAAACTTCAAAACGGCTCGGAAAATGCAAGCGTTCGTAATGGGGTTAAGTCGTTTGCGGAAAGTTATCCGGAAGCGAAAGAAATTTTACCGTCACTATACGAACTTGCCGCAGGTTTGGGTGACGAAGCCGAAGGCTTTTTGGAAAGAGCGTACGTTAAATATCTTAAAGATAAAATTGATAGCGATAAAAACTACTATTTATCTGACGAGTATATTTTGAAAACCGCAAGTGAAAACGAAGCGGTCAAGAGCGGGATAATTCGCGAGTATCTCGGTAGCGTTAGCGGTTCAAAACCAAAAGTAGGGCAATATATGGGAAACGGCGAAAGTATAATCTTACCGCCGTCAAAACCCAAAACGATAGAAGAAGCAAGTAAAATTGCAAGAAAAATTTTTGAAAAATCAAAGGAGAATAAAAATTTATGACAGTTACTATGAAAACTGCAGATGCTGCTTTAAAAACAGCGTATTTAGACGTGGTTTCGGAATATCTTGACTTTAAGGCAAACCCTTTCTTATCAAAGATTAAAAAGACAACCGATAACGTTTGGGGTAAAGAAATTAGAAAACTCGTTCACTATGGTATCAACGGCGGTGTTGGCGTTGGCAGTGAAGACGGCGAATTGCCTACTGCTTACGGCAATAAGTACGTTGAATTTAAAATCGGGCTTAAAAACCTTTACGGCACTATCGAAATTACCGATAAGGCAATTAGAGCAAGTGAAAACAAATCTGGCGCGTTTACTAACCTTTTAACCGATGAAATCAATTCGCTTATGAACGCTGCTAACTTTAATTTTAGCAGAATGCTTATGGGTAACGGTACTGGTAAGATAGGCGCGATTTTAAGCACGGGTGGTAGTTCCTTTTATACCGATATGCCCAACGCTTTCCACGTAGGCATGAACATTAAGTTCTTTCCCGCAAGTGGTGAAGAAGTTGACGGCAAGGTATATAAAGTTCTTAGTGGTAATAGAGAAACAAAATACGTTACCGTTAACGCTAACCTTGATAGCTTCATGTATGGTAACGGTGGTTACGCCGGCTTTGCAAACGCGCCCGGTAATGAAATTACCGGCATAATGGCGTTATTTGATAATAACGTTAATAAAGTTTACGGCGTAAGTAAAAGATCTTACGCCGACTTATTCCCGGTAGTAAAACAAACTAACGGCAGTATTACCGAAGCGTTAATTCAATCACAAATTGATGCGATTGAAGAATCTTACGGCGGTCAAGTAAACTTTATTTTATGTTCTTCGGGTGTAAAGAGAGCGCTTATGAATCACTTATCAACTTATAAGCGTAACCTTGAAACTATGGAACTTAACGGTGGTTACAAAACCATGTCGTTTAACGGTATCCCCGTAGTTTCGGATAGGTTCTGCCCTGAAGGAACTATGCTTTTATTAAATACTGACGACTTTGCTATGCACCAACTTTGCGATTGGCAATGGCTTGAAGGTGAAGACGGTAGAATTTTACGTCAACTTGAAAACAAGCCCGTTTATCGCGCAACGCTTGTAAAGTATGCTGAACTTTTATGTTCTCGCCCGTGGGCGCAAAGAGCAATTACCGGCATTAATGAAGCGTAAGTAACCGTTCTCCGCCTTAAAAGGCGGAGAATTATTTTAATAACAAGGAGATATTATGACAGTTTTAAACGTTATTAAAAAAGCGGTAAAGATTTTAGGCGATGAAAATTTACTTGCTTATTTAGATGGTGGTGAAGTAGATAGCGACTATCAAGAAGATAAAGATTTGCTTTTAATGGCGTACAATCAGTCGCTAAGGTCGGTGTCGATGTATTTTCCACTAACTTATACCGAGAGTTTTTCGCCTATTGATAACCTTGTTAAGTATGAAAGATTTTCGTTTAATCCCTTCAAGATAAAAAACGTTAAAGCAAAGAGCGGTGGTTACGAAATTTTTCCAACCGAAATAAGCGCAAATAGTGATATTACCGTTGAGTACTATTACTTTCCAAAAGCAGAAGATTATAGCGAAGAATATTCTTTTAAGGGCGTGTGTGATGAAACTGATATCGCATACGGAATTTTAGCCGAATACCTTTTATACAAGGGCAGATATTCCGAAGGTTCAACTTACTTTGATAAGTTTATAAACGCCTTGTCTTCGTATTCTCGCGCGCAAAAGAAATCAAAACTTAAAAGTAGGGAGTGGTTTTAAAATGGCAAAAAACGTATCGTATCCACGAGTTAGCGTAAGTAGAATTACCGTTAACTCATTTTCAAACGGAATGAAAGGCGTTACCGCGCAAAAGAAAACCGATTTATCAAGGGCGAGCGTTATTTACAATTTTGACGTTTCAAGCGGAACGCTTAAAAGTCCGCACGGCGTTTCTAACTTTAAAGATTATGCAGTCGATAATATTTCAGGCTTTGAAATCGACGGCATTTACTCGTATATCAAGTATAACGAAACGCACTCTACTTTCGATGAAAAAGTTCTCGTTCACGCAAAGGATAACGGCATATATTATTCACCCGTTCAAGGCGGTGAGTTTAAGAAAATTCAAGGCTTAAACTTTAAAGAAAAACCGAGCGTAATTGCCTATAACTATTTGGATAACGACGTGCTTTTACTCTCTACCGAAAAAGACGGCTTGTATTTACTTGACGGGCTTGCCTTTACGAGAATTCCAAACGCGCCTGCGGTAAACTCTTTATGCATACATAAAGAAAGGTTGTTCGCAACCTCTGCCGGCGAAGGAAAATCGCTTTGGTTTTCAGATGATTTTGACCCAACTAACTGGGAAATTTCTCTCGATGAAGCAGGTTTTATAGAGTTTGCAGACGAGTATGGAAAATTGCTTAAAGCGGTGAGTTTTTTAGACTATGTTTACGTGTTTAGAGAATATGGAATTTCAAGAGTAGTTGCCGAAGGCGACCAAGAGAGTTTTTACGTTGATAACCTTTACGGAAAGCACGGAAAAATCGTTGGTAGTAGTATCACCGATTGCGGTGACTTTATCGTGATGTTAACGAGCAAGGGTATATATTCGTTCAACGGCTTATCTTCTTCAAAGATATTAGACGAGTACGATGATTTTATCCTTGGCGTTGAAAACGAAAACTGTACCGGTGCGTTTGACGGAAGAACGATATATCTTGCGATAAATATCAAGATAAACGGGGCTCGGGAAAGGGCGGTAATCACTTATGATACCGAAACTAAAACGTCTTGTTTGTTAAAGGGTTATTCCGCTAGCGATATCGCCTTTTTCGGCGGTAGTGTGGACAGGGTTTTATGTTGTTATAACGAAGAAAACGCAGTAGGCGTATTTGACGATAGCGGAACGTTTTTGGGTAAAACGCCAAGTAGGTTATGGCAATCGGAATTTTGCAATTTTGGTCTTGCAAACAAGGTTAAAAACTTAACTAAAATTAGTTTGCAAACAACCGAAAATTGCACTCTAATCGTTGATAGTATGGATAAAACTTTAATCTACACCGTAAAAAAGGGCAAGGTTAGAGAGTTTAGCCCCTGTTTGCGTTCGCACAGTTTCAAATTCACTATAAAATCAAGCAAGGCTAAAACTGAAATATCTTCACTTTCAGTAAGCGTTGAAGTTGTAAATTAAGGAGAGTAAAATGTTTACCGATTACGGCAAAAGAGCGTATATAAAAGTTATAGAACTTGAAAAAGAGTTGGATAAAAGACTAAAAGAACTTCAAGAAAATTCCTATCGCGGTTTGTTTTTCGACCTTTCAACGCCTGAAACGGCAACCGCGTTTACCCGCAAGGCTAAATTCGTTGCTAATGCCGATGGTACTATACGGTGTGTGTTAACCGTATATCCGCCCAGCGGCGTTTCCGTAATATATGAAATTTTAGTTTATTCTAAACTTATCAAAACGGGAACGGTTAGCGGTGGCGAAACGGCGGTTTCGTTCGATATGGGCGTGTTTAAGGGTGAAAATGAAATTACCGTTAAACTATATGCAAGTATTCCTTACGTTTTAGAAAATTTATCTTTAACCATTGAAGGTAGCGTTGGCGAATATTTAGGCAATAGGAAATTATCTTGCGTAACGCATAACGATAAAAACTATATACTTTTCGTTTGTGACGGGTGGTATTATTTATACCTTTACGATGGTAGCGGTTTAAATTTAATAACCCAGAAAGACGGGGTGATTGACGGGTGTATAGGTGGAATTATAAACGACGTAATGTACGTTGTTATCTTAAACGAAAACAACTCGTTTAACATACTTCGTTACAACTTGTTAACTTCATCTGGCTTTACAACTCAATCGCTATCGAGTGGGGTAACTTCGGTATGCGCCTATCCGCACGATGGCGGAATTAAAGTGCTATTTATAAAAAGCGGTGAACTGAATATCGGTTTTTACGATAGCGAGTCAGGTTTTTTCTATGAAAAAACTTCAAGGCGGGCGCAAAAGGTGTTTGCCGATGCCGATGCGCCGGGCGTGTATATACTGCACGACGAATTTAAGCCTGTTAAATTTATTGTATAGGAGATAATATGTATACCTACGTTATAAATAGGGGAAGTTCCTACCATATCAACTTAATAGACGGCGGTTATGAAATTGTTAGTTGCAATAACAAAACCTTAAAAAGTCAAACGGTAAAAGACGTGGCTGAAAGTTCTGTAAAGGTGGGAATTTGTGAAGAAAGAGTTAAATTATTTGACGGCAAATTTTTAAATAGAGTAAGAACGACTCTTACGATAAGCAAGGAGTAAATTATGTTTAAATTAGACGAAAAATACGTTAAGTATTTCAAAAAGTATAAAGACAAAGGGGTGGTTCCCCTTGCGGAAGAAGAAACCGAAGAAGAAGTTGTTGATACTAAAAAAGAAGAGTACAAAGCCGAACTTAAAACACTTAGCGATAAGTTGAACGGCAAAGCATCGAGTGACGTAACGCTTAGCGAGATTGAGTACAAGCCTTTAACCGAAGAAGAAATCAAAGAAAAGGCGAAAGAAGGCGTAGAAGAAAAATACGCTTTAAAAAAGAGCGCGCTTGATACTGAACTTCAAAAATCTACCGAAAATCTTACCGCAAAAAGCGATGAAATCACAAAGGATTACGAAGAGAAAAAGAAATCCCTTGAAAACGCTTATACCGCGCTTGAAAACAAGATGGGTAACGAAGCGATTAAAAGGGGCATAGCGCGTTCTTCAATAATAGCCGAGCAAATCAAAAGTCTTGGCGTTGAGAAGATTAAAGACGTTTTGGCAATAGACGATGCGCTTGCTAGCGAACTTAAACAAAACTCTAATAAGATTGAGAGTTTAAAAAATGATTATAGCGTTGCCGTTAGCAACCTTGATATCGAAAAGGCGCTTGAAATTAACGAAAATATCGCTAAAATTACCAAAGAGCAGGAAGAAAAGATTGAAGAAGCGTTAAAGTATAACAATACCGTTAAACGCCAGCAAGCCGAACTTGACAGTAGTGAAAGCAAGCAACTTTCTAGGCTCGAAGAAGCTCAGATTGAAAGCCAAATTTTAAAAGCTTCAATCAATTATTTCTTATCTCTTCCAAAGGAAGAAAGGTTAGAAGCCTTTGATAACGATGAAGAAATTTTACAGCTTTTAGGTTCTCAAGCAGAAACTATTCGCAACTATATAAAAGTGTTACCATAATAACCTTTTACGGCGCAAAGTATTGCGCCGTTTTCGTTAGCGATAAGTGTTGTTTAAAATGCTTTACAAAAAAGTAAAAATAGGGTATAATTAACTAAATTAATTTATTAAGGTAGATTATGAAGGTTTCAAACGGAATTAAAATAGCAATTGCAAACAAGCCCCTTTGCTACAAAACTTTATTTTCAAGAACGCTTATTTCTATGATTTTGACCGCCACTTGTTTCTTAGTGGCAAGCATTATTATTAATGACGTTATGCAAAGTGAAGCGTATAAAGAGTTTATTCAATTTATGAGAACTTTTATTAAAAACTTCGTAACTTTGCAAGACGAAACTAATGCAAACTTTGCCTCCGGTTTAAACACTCATTTAAGCGCGATTTTTGAAGTTGTTAAGTCAAGGCTCGGCGTTGTTATTACGGTTTTTGTTTCTATACTTTTGCTTATCCAAATTGCAAAGTTCGTAACAAGCCTTTGTGACTACGTTGTTGCCGTTAACGTAAACGAGCATATGTCAAGTTTACGCCACGCAAAATTCTTCTCAACTTTAATCGAGCATTTAAAACCTGCTATCAAGTACTCTTTATACTGTGTTCTTTCCTTATTCTTATATAACGTTGTAATAATTTCAATTTCAATTTTACTCTTCGTTGTATTTATTCAGTTCGCAGGGGTTTACACGCTTTCGATAGTGCTTGCTTTCGTTTTATTTGCCGATGCGTTAAGGCTTACTTTCGTTGGTATGATTCCCGCGAAAATGGTATGTGAAAATAGTAACGTTATCTCAGCGTTTAGATCTTCCTTTAAAGGTTTAAAGTTCAAAGTAATGCTTGAACGCTTCATTTCATACTTTACAATGCGTATTATACATATCGTAGTAACTTGCGTTGCAGCAACCTTTACTTTCGGCGTTTCCGTTATCGTAACTATTCCTTTATTCTCAGTAGCGTATATCGCCGTAAGATTCGTTGATTATTACACCGCTACCATTAAAAAATACTACGTAAACTTCGATAACATTGTAGTACCTAAGGAACTTAGGACTAAGGGTGAGCAGTTGCTTAATGAAGTGGATGTTGACGCCTAATTTTTAATCCGTTATTTACGGCGCACAAGGTCGTTTTCTGTCACCAAGTTACGACCCCAACAACCAACAAGGTTAGTTGTGTCCGATAACTTGTTGCCGAGCCTACTTGTGCTTGTAACTAACGGCTTAAAAGTTCGTTGAACAAACGTATGCGTTACTTTTGACCCCCAATGACCAACAAGGTCAATTGTGTCCATAGGCTTGCCGTCGAGCCTTGCCTAACTCGTTTCTAACGTCTTAAATATTTTATCAAACAGACCAAAAGGTCAATCTCACCCAAAACCCTTCGCGAGCCTTGTCTTGCTTGTTTCTAACGTCTTAAATAACCCGTTATAAACTTCGTTAGGCTTATGACCCCAATGACCAACAAGGTCAATTGTGTCCATAGGCTTGCCGTTGAGCCTTGCCTAACTCGTTTCTATAACTTATAAAC
>JAGCLN010000215.1 GCA_017646945.1 Clostridia bacterium
CTTTGCTAAAACTAATGCGTAAAAGGAAGAATACTTGCCCGTTTTAATAAGTTTTTTAGCAAGAGTTTCAAACTGGGCGTTAAACTCTGCGGAAACGCCGCAACCAAGTTTAAACTCTTTTGGCGTGGGAACGGTTTTTACAAAAGCGTAGTTTTTTTTCATATCTTCAATAAAGGTTAAAACGTCCGTTCTCGAACGGAAAACGGCAACGTATTTTTTCATATAATTTCTCCTTGGTGAATATACATAGAGTAATTAGCGGATAAATAATTTTAAGGTGAAGTATGATTTATTTTGACAATGCTGCAACGGGCGGTTTTAAGCCTTCAAGCGCGATTGATACCGCCTGCTCGGTTATTAAATACCTAAACGCAAACACGGGTAGAAGCGGTCATAGGCTTTCAAAAACTGCAAGCGATTACGTTTATTCTTGCCGTAAAAGACTATGCGAATTTTTCGGCGCTACAACGCCGGCAAGAGTGATATTTACAAAGAACTGTACCGAGGCGTTAAACGTTGCTATTCACGGCGCGATTACGAAAGGAAAAGTTCTCACTTCAACGCTTGAACACAACAGCGTGTTACGACCGCTTTTTACCCTAAAAGAGCGTGGTATTATTACGCTATGCGTAATAGAACCTGAAAACAAACGGTTTATTACGGTAAAGGATATTGAAAAATATTACGATAACGAAGTTACCGCGGTGTGCTTAAACGCCGTTTCTAACGTGACGGGCGAAGGGGCGGAAATTGATAAAATCGGCGAGTTTTTAAAGGATAAAAACTGCCTTTTTATCGTTGACGGCGCTCAGTGTGCGGGGCATGAAAAACTCAATATAAGCGAGCAACACATAGATATGTTAGCAGTTGCAGGGCATAAGGGTTTATACTCTATTCAAGGCGTTGGCGCGCTCGTTTTATCCGAGCGCGCTAATCCAAACAGCGTATATCAAGGGGGAACGGGCAGCGAGAGTTTTAACACTCTTCAACCCGATTGCTACCCTGAAAAGTTAGAGAGCGGAACGCTCAATCTACCTGCGATTTGCTCGCTTGAAGAAGGGGTTAAATACGCCGAAAAAAATATGCCCTATCAGTCTACTATTTTAAATTCTTATACCGATTATTTAATCAAGGGACTAAATAAAATTTCAGGCGTTACCGTTTACTCCAACCCCAACGGATACGGAATAGTAAGTTTTAAAATCGACGGCGTTTCTTCGCTTGATGCGAGTGAAATTCTATCTTCTAAATACGATATCGCCGTTCGCGGTGGGTTTCATTGCGCTCCGCTCATACATAAAATGCTAAGGACGGATAACGACGGTTTAGTGCGCGCATCGATTTGCACGCATAATACCAAGCGTGAACTCAACGCGCTACTTTTCGCCGTAAAAGAAATTAGTGAGTTTTAAGTTTTTTTACTACCTTATCTAATTTTTCCCTTTGGCTTTTGTTTAACATAGGGTATAGCATATTTTTGAAACGGTCGATATCCGCATCGGTAAGCGTGCCGTTTTCCCTACCCTTTTGCGCTTCGATTAGAATTTGCGAAATAATTTGGTCTTCGCTTGCGCCTTCGTACTTTTGAGCAAATGCTTTTAAAGTTCCCATTGCTTTATCGTCTGGTTTTTTAACGTTTGAATTAAAGTTATTAAAATCCCGCATAAATATCTCCTACAAGACTAATATATGCGCGCTTTTATTTTATTGTGACAGGTGTGTTATGAATTTTTTACCTATAATTTTAATAGTCGTTTTTCTACTTAGCAAAAAGGGTGGTAATCCACTTGAAAATTTTGATTTGGAAAGTATTTCTCCGCTACTTTCTCTCTTTGGTGTTTCGGAAGACGTTTTAAATATTTTATCCCGCGATGAAATTAAAAACCTAACGAGCGGTAACGTAGATTTAAAAAGCATTATTCCGCTTATAACCACTCTTTTTTCGCAAATGAATAAAGGGGATTCCCACCCGATAGAAACTACCTTTCCAAGCGAAAATACCCCTGAATATTTAAACCCGATTAAAGACGTTGCTAACGCCGATATCATATCAACGCTTGGCAACTATTTCAATTAAAAAACGCCCTATTGGGCGTTTTTTATTATTTTAAAAGTGATAGCGCATACTCGTAAGCATCGCCGTTTACGGCGTTTAAAACCTTACTTGAAATGCCCGTTGTTATACCTACGCCGTGAATAGAGAGATTAGACACAGGCCAGTAAATTTTAGCGGTTGTAAGTTTTATAGCGCTTCCGTTTGAATACTTATAGGTGGTTTGCATAATACCTTTACCGTAAGTTTTATAAACGGTTTCACCGTTTGATTCGTAGCCGTCAAGAATTACGGTTACTTTATTTTGCGTATCGTAATCGAGCATAGCGCCGATTAAAACTTCCGATGCGGAAGCAGTTTTGCGGTTTGCTAAAACTATAATTTTTTCAAAGCCGAACGAATCGTAAACGTTATTTTTAATATAGTGATAGGTTATTTCACCATCGCGATTTTTTGAGATGGAAGCAACTTGATTTTCACCGTGCTTTTCAACTAACATTCCCGCTATCGGCGACAATACGTTGAAATATCCGCCACCGTTGTTACGAATATCTAAAATTAAGGTTTTATTCCCGTCTGCTTTAAACTTTTCAAGCGCGGTTTTCATTTGGTATACCGAGCCGTAACTATCATCTTTTTGACCGTTAAACGCCGTGTATTTTATATACCCCACACCGCCTGAGCCTATACTCTTATCGCTGTATTTTACAAGGTTCATTGCGGAATTATTATCTTCGTAAACGAAAGTTCCGTTTGCATTTCTATAAGTTACGTACGAGCGGTTGTAAACTTGCTTTTTAAGGTTGTAAACTTCTATATCACCTTGATAATCAATGGTAAGTTCAACTTCATCGCCGGTTGATAAAGATAACAAGGGGGTTGAAATATCATCGCCAGAATATTCTTTTCCGCCTATTTTTGCAAGAATTACCTTTCCACCAGTCTTTACCCCTGATTGATAGGCGGAAGAATTTATTGCAACTTCATAAATTTCGTTGCTACCTTTTATCATAGATATTCCTACGCCCACGCTTTTGCCAAGGTTAACGCTCTTTACCGATTCATACTCTTCGGGGGTGTAATAAGTGGAATAATCATCGAAGATTGCATCGCAAATTACGTCGATAACGTCATCGCTTTTATAATAGTAATTCTCTTCATAGTTATCTAATATTTCTAATAAGGTTCTCTCAGTATCGCTAAGCGACCACTTGTAAGTATAAAACCCTAAAAAGAACACGCCCGTCGTTAACGCGGCGGTCAATACGCCTATTAAAACGTTTATTATTATATTTTTTCTCATAACTCAATTATCTTTGAAATTATATACAAAAGTTTAAAGTTTAATGCATCCCCGAACTTTTTAATATCAAGCCCAGTTAGTTTTTCTATCTTTTCAAGCCTATATATCAAGGTGTTTCTATGAATAAACATTTCCCTTGCCGTTTCGGAAACGTTAAGGTTGTTTCTTAAAAAATAATCGCCCGTGTTTAAAAGTTCTTGGTCTTTTAAAATTTCCGTACCGCAAAAAGATAAAACGTTTAGATATTCTTCTACCTTTTCGGGTGGAAGTTCTTCTGCTATTTTATTAATGAGATAGTCTTTATATGCAAAAACTCCGTCAAAATCAAGATTTGCGCTCGCTTTTTCTGTGGCTACGGCTTGATTATAAGATAGCGATACGTCAACGAAACTTTTTACGGTACTGCCTACGTAAACGCTAACTACCGCGCCGAGCTCTTCAAATACGGAACGCTTTAAAATTTCCGCCTGTCTTACTGGTGTTAAAAGGTCAACGGTATCGGTTGGTTCTACAAATCTTACGTAAGCGCAAGTATCATTAGATACTTGGGCTGATGCGCCCACACCACCGAAATAACTTGATAAAAACTCTTGAATTTCATAAACGTCACCCCTTTCCGCCTTGATAGTCATAACGTATAAGGGGGTTTTGGGAAGGGAATATTCGTTCATAAATTGAATAGTTCTACTCTTAGTTGAACTGCCCGTTACTATTAAACTTAACTGTTCGTCAAAAGATAACTGCTTAGACTTGTTTTCCGAACTTTCAATAAGCCCCGCAATTAAGTTTGCGTATCTTTTTTCAACGCTCGTATCACCAACGATAACGGCGTAAAACAAGTTTCCTCCAAAATTGAATTTGAAATAGGTTTTGCCATCCGTTTGAATAAGTTCGCCACTTTGCGCGAATGCATTTTCAAGGTTAGGCTCAAACTCCGCCATAGTGCTTGCGTAATACTCGCCGTTTTCAGATATTGACTGAATTAGTATACCCGTCTTTTCCTTAATGGCTTGTAATACCCTTGACAATTCTTTTTCCATAGATAATCCTTTTTGTGCAAATTATACAAAATTTACAATTATTATATATTATCTTTTGTGAATTTTCAAGCATTTTAACTAAATTTGGCATTAAAAAAACGCCTACCTAACGGTAAGCGTTTCTTCAATTATTCTTCAACGGGTGCTTCAGGTGCTTCAGCAACTTCTTCAGCAACTTCTTCAGCAGAATCTTCTACTTTAGAAGCCTTTGCAGCAGCCTTAGCGTCTTTCGCAGCTTGCTTAGCAGCAAGTTTAGCAGCTTTTGCTTCTGCTTTGATTCTTTCTTCTTCAGCACGTTGCGCTTGTCTTTCAAGTTCAACAACGGGAACGTATGCCTTAGTGCCTTCGCCTTCTAAGATAGAAAGTTCAGTTTCCTTATCGAAAAGGTGAATGTGGTTCATATCGATAGCAAGGTCAACTTTGGTGTGCGCTTGAGTTGTAGAACGAGCGTCAATCTTAGCGATTAATTGAGTGGTTTGTTCGTCTAAAGATGCGATTCTATCAGATTCTTCTTCAAGTTCACCGAACGCGCAGTAAAGTAAGCTTTCTGCACCAAGTTTTTCAAGAACGTCAACTCTAACGTTGATGATTGACTTTTTAGACTTAGCAATGAATTCTGCTTCATCGTGGAAGTCTTCAGGACGGATACCAAGAACAACGGGCTTGCCGGTGTTAAGATATTCTTCGATAGTAGTGAATCTTGCAGCAGTTTCTTTACTGATAGCAAGTTTTTGACCTTCGAACTCTACGCAGGGGTTAGCCTTAGTACCGGTGATAACTGCATCGAAGAAGTTCATTTGCGGAGTGCCGATGAAACCTGCTACGAAGATGTTTGCGGGATAGTCGTAAAGTTTTTGAGGTGCGTCAACTTGTTGAATGAAACCGTCTTTCATAACTACGATACGAGTACCCATCGTCATTGCTTCTACTTGGTCGTGAGTAACGTAAATGAAAGTGGTTGCAAGTCTGTGGTGAAGTTTGGTAATTTCAGTACGCATTTGACCACGGAGCTTAGCGTCAAGGTTTGAAAGGGGTTCGTCAAGAAGGAATACTTTGGGTTCACGAACGATACAACGACCGAGCGCTACACGTTGACGTTGACCACCGGACAATGCCTTGGGTTTTCTGTTAAGGTAAGTTTCAAGACCTAAGATACGAGCGGCTTCTTTAACTCTTGCATCGATTTCTGCACGGGGCATCTTGCGAAGTTTAAGACCGAAAGCCATGTTATCATATACGGTCATGTGGGGATAAAGAGCGTAGTTTTGGAATACCATCGCGATATCTCTATCCTTAGGTTGAATAAGGTTAACTTTTCTACCGTCGATAACTAAATCGCCGTCAGAAATTTCTTCAAGACCTGCAATCATACGAAGAGTAGTAGACTTACCGCAACCGGAAGGTCCTACGAATACGATGAATTCTTTATCTTGAATATCAAGTGTGAAGTCCGTTACGGCTTGTACGCCAGACGGATAAACTTTGTAAATGTGGTCAAGTAATAAACCAGCCATATTACACCTCCATAAAAATTTTCTACCCTAAAATTTTACCATATATATAAATATAATGCAACTGTTATTTTACACAAATTTAACTATTATTTTTTGTGTAATTATATGCAACTTGCCTAAAAACCCGCTTAAAAATTAAAAAAGCACGCGTTCGGCGTGCTTTTTAGACAAAACTTTGCTAACTAATCGTCTTTTCGGCGAGAATTTCACCGCTGTACCCGTCAACTAAATACGCACTTTCCTTACCCGTTTTATCAATTATTGCAACGTAATAATACACGCTTTCGCCTTCGCTGATAATTCGCACGCGCGTTTCTATTGACGTGCCGCCACCCGATAGCGCCTTTTCAATCTCGTCGCTTTTAGCATAGGCTACCTTATCAAGTGCGGTTTGGTAGGAAATTTTTCCGCTTGAATTTAACTTTGTTAAAATAAATGATTTTTCTTCGCCTTCGTTTTTAACGGTAGCGGTCATTTCACTCTCGCTTGGCAGGGTTGAAACTTCTATCTGCGCGGTAAACTTTCCGTTTAAGGGGCTGTATTCAAACTTGCCTAAAATTTCCGTATCGCCGTACGCAAGTTTAATACTTGCATCGCTAAGTGAAGACTTATAGTCTTCAATCTTTATGGTAACGTACTTTTTCATTTCGCTTACGAACCCGTCGCTAAGATACGGCGATTCCTTTTCTTCAAGATAAACGGTAACGGTGTAGTCTTCCCCTTGATATTTATATACCGAGTGGCGAACTTCGGATAGGTACATTTCAAGGTTGACGGTGTTTTTGCAAGAAGATAGCATAGCGGCGAATACACAAACTAAAATAAGGATAATTTTTTTCATAGTCGGTTTATTTTACTTAAAAAATTGAAAAATAAGAACTTTTTTCTAAAAAATATATTATTATTTTTTATAAATTGTTGCATTTTTTTATTTGTTTTGCTAAAATGTTAAAAAGGTTTATATAAATGAAAAAGTTAATTGCAAAAACAATTGCTTTTTCCGTGGGTGTTTTAGTTGTTGGCGTTTGCATTTTTTATTTGATTATGGCAAACTTTTCTCCCTCAACTCTTAGCGACTTTTATTTTAGAATGGGCAACGATAAACTAACCCTTAAATACTCGGAAAAGGCCTATGAAAAATCGGAAGATATTTCCGACCTTGCAACGCTAGTTGAACGCTCTATCGTTTTTGATAACGCCACGCTCACGAAAGAGTACGGGTTAAAACTTATAAACAGTAGCGACTATTCAACTTACGCAAGCGAGCAAGATAGCGGTTATAAGTATTACGTTGCAGGTTCTATCTGCGAAGCGTTATACCTTTTAGGCGAAAATCAAACGGCGATAGACACCGCTTTTGATAATACCGCCACTTACAGTAAGGTCAACCCGATTAGGGTTTTGATTTCACTCGCCGTTCAAAACGGTGATTCGACTACTCTAACTTCAATACTTTCAAGGCTTGAAGATAGGCAAAATTTAAACGAATTTGGCAATAATGATATCTCTTATTTGAGAGATTACCTTAATTTATAATTAGTGATAAGGAGAAAACTATGAAAACTATCAGAGAAGGCTTAACTTTTGACGACGTGTTACTCGTTCCGCACAAAAGCGAGATTTTACCTAAAGACGTTTCGCTTAAAACCAAACTCGCTGACGGAATTGAACTCAATATTCCCTTGATGTCTGCCGCTATGGATACCGTTACCGAATCGAGAATGGCTATCGCTATCGCTCGTGAAGGCGGTTTAGGTATTATTCACAAGAATATGTCAATCGAAGCGCAAGCAAGAGAAGTTGATAAGGTTAAAAGAAGTGAACACGGCGTTATTACCGACCCGTTCTTCCTTGAACCTGAAAACAAGGTTACCGATGCGCTCGCGCTTATGCAAAAGTACAAAATAAGCGGTGTTCCCATTACCAAGAACAAAAAACTCGTTGGTATTTTGACTAACCGTGACCTTCGCTTTGAAACGGACTTCGAACAACCTATCGATAACGTTATGACCAAAGAACGCCTTGTTACCGCACCCGTTGGTACAAGCCTTGAAGAAGCGCAAAAGATTCTCGGTAAGCACAGAATCGAAAAACTTCCTATCGTTGACGACGAGTACAACCTTACCGGTCTTATCACTATCAAAGATATTGAAAAATCTATTCAATACCCCAACTCTGCTAAGGACGCGAACGGCAGACTTTTAGTAGGCGCGGCAGTAGGTACGAGCAAGGATACCTTCGATAGAATTGACGAACTCGTTAGAAATAAAGTAGATATCATTACCGTTGATACCGCTCACGGTCACTCTATGGGCGTTATTGAAAGCGTTAGAAAAATTAAAGCAAAATACCCCGGTCTTAAAGTTATTGCTGGTAACGTTGCAACCGCTGCGGCTGTTGAAGCACTTATCGATGCAGGCGCGGACGTTGTTAAGGTTGGTATCGGCCCCGGTTCTATCTGTACTACTCGTATCGTAGCAGGTATCGGCGTTCCCCAACTCACCGCTGTTATGGACTGCGCTGAAATGGCTCAAAAATACGGCAAGACTATTATTGCTGACGGTGGTATTAAATATTCAGGCGATATCACCAAGGCTCTTGCAGCAGGCGGTAACGCAGTTATGCTCGGTAGCCTTTTAGCAGGCACTAAGGAAAGCCCGGGTGAAATCGAACTTTACCAAGGTAGAAGTTTCAAAGTATATCGCGGTATGGGTTCACTTTCCGCTATGGCGGCAGGCTCTAAGGATAGATACTTCCAAGAAGACGCTAAGAAATTCGTACCCGAAGGCGTTGAAGGCCGCGTACCTTACAGAGGAACTATTTCCGATATCGTTTACCAACTTATCGGTGGTATTAGGTCTGGTATGGGTTACTGTGGCGCTAAAGACCTTGAAACTTTAAGGGCAACCGCTGAGTTTATCAAGATTACTAACGCCGCTCTTCGCGAAAGCCACCCCCACGATATTTCTATCACTAAAGAAGCACCTAACTACAGCCCGATGGACTAATTCATTACTCTATAATGATTAAAACGCAAACGGCGTTTGCATATTGATTTTGATTAAAGAAGGATAAATATATGGCACTTAGCAATAAAAGACCCGATGATATGGCGCGCATAACCACTAAGGAACTCGCGCAAAATTTTATTGAAGAACAAATTAAAGAAATTAGAGAACAAGTTTGCGATAAAAAAGTTTTACTCGCTCTCTCAGGTGGCGTTGACTCTTCGGTTGTTGCCGCGCTTTTGATTAAGGCAATCGGCAAAAACCTTTACTGTGTTCACGTTAACCACGGCTTGCTTAGAAAGGGCGAACCCGAACAAGTTATTAAAGTTTTCCGCGATGAAATGAACGCTAACCTTATCTACGTTGACGCGGTTGACAGATTCTTAGATAAACTTGCCGGCGTTGATGAACCCGAAAAGAAGAGAAAAATTATCGGCGCTGAATTCATTAGAGTATTCGAAGAAGAAGCAAGAAAACTCGAAGGTATTGACTTCTTGGCGCAAGGCACTATTTATCCCGATATTTTAGAAAGTGGCCCCGTTAAAGCGCACCACAACGTTGGCGGTCTTCCCGACGACCTTCAATTTGAACTCGTTGAACCGATTAGACTTTTGTTTAAAGATGAAGTTAGAATCGTTGGTAGCGAACTCGGTCTTCCCGATGGTATGGTATACCGTCAACCCTTCCCCGGCCCCGGTCTTGGCGTTAGATGTTTAGGCGCAATCACTCGCGATAGACTTGAAGCGCTTGGAGAATCCGATGCTATTTTAAGAGAAGAATTTGCTCTTAACGGCTTACAAGAAAAGGTATGGCAATACTTTACCGTAGTTCCCGATTTCAAAACCGTTGGCGTTAAGAACGATATGCGTTCTTACGAATGGCCAGTTATTATCCGCGCGGTAAACACCGTTGACGCGATGACCGCTACTATCGAAGAAATCCCTTACGATATTTTACACCACATTACCGAAAGAATTACTCACGAAGTAAACGGCGTTAACAGAGTGTTATACGACTTAACACCCAAGCCGACCGGCACTATCGAATGGGAATAAGCCGATAAAATTTACATAAAATTTAAAGATAGTCTAAATCGTGGCAAATTTGAATTTGCCACGATTTCACTAATAGGATATTTTATATATAATGTATAATAAAGTTTATATAGAGATAACTAACGTTTGCAATATGAACTGTTCGTTTTGTCACGGTACGAAAAGAACTCCAAGGCAAATGACGAAGGCGGAGTTTAGTAATATTGCATCAAAGTTAAAAAGTCAAACTAAATACCTTTATTACCACCTGTTAGGCGAGCCTTTAATCCACCCGTTACTACCACAGTTTTTAACTATTGCTAAAAACGAAGGGTTTAAGTCTATTATCACCACTAACGGAACTCTTTTAAACGAGCGTGGCGATGATATTTTAAATGCAGGCGTTCACAAAATTAACGTTTCGCTTCACAGCTACGAAGGGGGCGCGGAAAGTGAACACGCTAAGTATATTAGCGATATTGCTTCGTTTGCAAAACGAGCGAGCGGGCTTGGCGTTATTATCGTATTCCGCCTATGGAATAACGGCTTTGACAAAAAGGTAACTAACGCCACTTTATCCCTTTTAAAAAATTATCTTGGCGATAACTGGGTTGAAAATAGCCGTGGCGTTAAGATAAGCGATAATATCTATCTTGAATGGGGCAAAAGGTTTGAATGGCCGGATATAAATGAAAATATCAAGGGCGAAAAGTTCTTTTGCTACGGCTTAAAAGACCAGTTTGGAATTTTGGTTGACGGCACGGTCGTTCCCTGCTGTTTAGATTGCGACGGCGTTATTAACCTTGGCAATATATATAAGGAAGATATTGAAAGCATTTTAAATTCAAAAAGGGCAAAAGATATCGTTAACGGTTTCCGCTTAGGCGTTGCAAGCGAAGAACTTTGCAAAAAATGTGGATACGCTCAAAGATTTATTAAATAACTATGAAAAAACGGTTGCGCTTGCAACCGTTTTATTATTTGTAGTTTTTAGGTGATATACCCGTTCTTGCGGTAAAAAACCTTGAAAAATAGTGAACGGAAGAAAACCCGCACATTTCTGCAACTTCGCTTACCCTATAAGTTTTAAGGGCGAGCAATCTTTTGGCAAACTCAAAACGCCAGTCAAGTAAATCGTCCATAGGGCTTTTGCCGAATAACGTCGTGTAAACGCTACAAAAACGGCTTACCGAATAGCCGGAAAGTTTAGCCATACGGCTCAAAGTCCACTTCTCGCTACAACGGTTGAATATATGAACTCTCACGTTGTGGAATTTTTCCATTGAACTATCAACCGCGTCTTCCTTTTCATAATAGGCGCGCTTGGTGGCAACGAGCATTTTAAAAATCTCGTCCGAAATGCGTTTTTGACTATACTCGTCATTTTTAAGTTCTTCAGAAATTATCGTTTTGATAGAATTTTTAAAAAAATCGCAATCGGGAACTTCGATTAAAGTATCGAGAGGTAAAGAGAGTTTTTCAATCTCGCCGTCGTCAGCGTCAAACCAAATCCAATGGTTTGCAAACTGCGTGTCGCTACTAATCGGGCCGTGAACAACGCTATCGCCTTTTCTATTTATAATACAAGTGCCCGATTTACCTTCGATTTTTTGACCGTTTATCTCGAAAAAGAAAGGGGAAATAAAGCAAGAAAGCAAATATTCGCTCGCTACCGACTTCTTAAAAACGTAGCCGTTTCTATGCCCCGTATCAATACCACACAATATTTTTTTAAACATTTGAAAACTCCTAAAAAAGTAAGATTGTGCAAATTTTATATGATTATGATAACATATTCTAACGACTTAATCAAGCGAAAAAGTATATAATTAAAGTATAACTTTAAGGAGTTTTTAATTATGAAAAGATCAGAAATAAATAGTTATATTGAAAAGGCTAAAGAAAGACTTAACGAATTTAATATTTCACTCCCTTGGTTTGGATATTTAAAACTTGACGGTTGGAAGACGCTTAAAGACGATATTTCAATCATAAAAGAATCAATGCTTGGATGGGACGTTACCGACTATAACACGGGTGATTTTGCAACTACGGGCTCCGTTTTATTCACAATTAGAAACGGCGATTCAAAGGATAAAACAAACAAGCGCCCTTATTGTGAAAAACTCATTATTATGGACGA
>JAGCLN010000216.1 GCA_017646945.1 Clostridia bacterium
ACCACTTGAAATATACGCCGAGTAATGCGAGCCGTTTTCCGCTCTTTCAGTTGGAAGATAACCGAACGTACCACAAGCAAGTTGAATAAGTATCGTTTGTTTTGCCCTACTTCTAGCCCTTATTCTATTGCCGTAATCAAGGAATAATTCGTACGGGTTAGTTGCGATTGCGATATCGCCGAATCTAATAACGTGAATTTCGTTATCGTAAGTATCGGTAGTGTGTTGAAGTTCGTATCTTATAGCGTTACCAGCGTAGATATGAAGCCTTGCGTTATCTCTATAATTGATGCTCTTGCCCTTGTTTTTATCAACGAAGTTTTGAATCTTTTCAATAGATTCGTTGTACTCTTTCTTAGTAACTCTTCTAAGGGGCATTTTTAAAGTAAAGGTTTCGTGAATTAACACGCCTTCATCTTTATAATCGTCACCGAGTTCTTCGTAAACGCCTATAACTTCGCTTGCAAGTCTTCTACCAACGACTCTAAGACCTGAAAGGTCAAACATAGACGGGTCTACCCTTCTTTCAATATAATCAAGTCTTTCAATATTAGGATCGTCAACGGGGGTTTCGCCGTTTACCCAACGAATCATATCACGCGGGCATTGGTCGCCTGCCGCCGAGCAAAGACCTAAAACGAAAATCTTTCTGCCAAACTTCTTATCAAGGTGAAGTTTAAGTTGACCCCAGTAGTCTGCAGAAATCAAGTTTCTGTGTTCCATAACTTGCGAAGGGCACGCTACGTTTGCAACAACGCCTGTTAAGTTCTTGTCGTTATCATATATATAGATAAGTTCAATACCGCTATCGTTACCCGATTCAAGCATTTCAAAGTTTGCGCTGTTAGTATCGCCCCACATCGCTGCCGAGCCATCGTCAAAGCAAACTCTTCTATTCATACCGATAACCGCTCTACCGAACGCGTTTTGGTATAAACCTTCTTTTCTGTTTTCCCAAGCCTTTAAAATTGCAGTAGTAATTGCATTAGCAATTAAATCGCGAGCGTCATCGGGATGCATGCAGTCTTCAGAAGAAACGTGCGGAACGTATTTCATATCCTCAGGAAGTATCTTTTCTAAGTAATGAAGGGAGTTTCCTGATAAGTGCGGTCCGTAAAGACCATTATTTTGAGTATAAACGTGCGATGCGTGAGTGTGAGTTGCCGAAATGATAACTTTATCTACTGAAATAGGAAGTTTGTCTTTAAGCATTTCTTTTACTTGTTTATTGAGTGAAACGTGAACGCCACCTAAGTCACAAGAACAAATAATCATTTGGTCGTCGCCACTTTCAACGGCAAGCGCAGTTACCGTAATCTCAGTATCAACACCGTTTGAAACTCTTTCATAAAATTGACCTGCAAGTTTGATTTTTTTAGTAGGCATTATGCTTTCTTCTGCCCAACCGAATTTAACTTTTGACATAATTTTCTCCTTTAAAATTATTTTACACATAAAATATAGCATACTTTTTTTCTTATTTATATGTAAAATCAATCATCTTATATGTAAAATCAATCAACTTTTTCGTCTTGACTTAAAGTTTTGATTTTGATATAATAAAAAAGCGTAATCTATAAAAAATAATTAAAAGGTGACATTATGCATAAGGTATTAGAAAAACAAGGTTTTATTATCGATATGGACGGGGTTATTTACCACGGAAATAAGTTACTTGACGGCGTTACTGAGTTTATTGATTTTTTAATTGAAAACGATAAAAAATTCATCTTCTTAACTAACAGTCCCGAACGCACGCCTGACGAACTTTCAATGAAACTTAAACGCATGGGTTTAGCCGTTACCGCCGACCATTTTTACACGAGCGCTATGGCTACCGCCGAGTTTTTAAGTTCACAAAAACCCGACTGCACGGCGTACGTTATCGGCGAAGCCGCCCTTACCAAAGCAATGTACGACAAGGGTATTTATATGAATGACGTTAACCCCGATTACGTTGTTCTTGGCGAAACGAGAACTTACAATTTTGAAAAGATTGAAAAGGCGATTGACCTTGTTAGAAAGGGCGCAAAACTCATCGGCGCAAATCCCGATACGGTAGGCGTTACCGAAAAGGGAATTATGCCTGCAACGGGCGCGCTTATTTCACCTATTGAAATTGCAACGGGTAAAAAAGCCTACTTTGTAGGCAAGCCCAACCCGTTAATGCTTCGCCACGGTCTTAATTTTATAGACTGCCACAGTTGTGATATAGCGTTTATCGGCGATAGAATGGATACCGATATTATCGCGGGTATCGAAAGTAATCTTGACACCGTTTTAGTGCTTACCGGCGTTACTTCGCTTGAAGATATAGATAACTTCCCATACCGTCCAAAATACGTTGTTGAAAGCGTAAAAACGTTAGTTGAACAGTAATTTAAAATGCAGGCTTTGGCTTGCATTTTTTTTGCTCAAAAGTAAAATATTTTCGCCTATTTTTGTAAAAACGTAAATTATTTTATAAAAATTTAATTTGGTGTTGACTTAAACAAAAAAGGTATGTATAATTTACTTAATAAATTATTAAGGTGGTAAATTTCGTGAAAGCAATCATCAATGCAACAATCGTTATGCGAGATCATCTTATTCCCAACGGCGTAATCGTTATCGACGGGGATAAAATTGTAAAATACGGCAAGGC
Source organism: Clostridia bacterium (assembly GCA_017646945.1). GTDB lineage: Bacteria > Bacillota > Clostridia > Christensenellales > Borkfalkiaceae > HGM11412. Next base: position 2,645 of record JAGCLN010000216.1, read on the forward strand.
TAAAAACGTAGCGATACCTGACGGTGCCGATATTATTGACGCAAAAGATAATTACGTTGGTCCTGGTCTTATTGATATTCACACTCACGCTGCTGACAATATGTGGATATTTGAAGAACCTGAAAAGACTTCTCAATATTTACTTAAACACGGCGTAACGGGTGTTCTTCCCGCGCTTTACAACAACCTTAATAAAGACGCTTACATTAAAGCGGCAGACGATATTATTAAGGCAAGTGAAAACGGCAAGTTCAAAAACTTTGCAGGCTTTTATATGGAAGGGCCTTATCTTAGCCCCAACTTCGGTTGCGAACGCGATAAGAACGTTTGGAAAGACGGTATCGTTAAAGAAGAATATATAGATATCGTTCACAAGGTTAAAGATACTGCAAAGGTTTGGTGTTTCGCGCCTGAAAGAGAAGGCACGATGGAATTCGTGCAAAACGTTTTAGAGATTATTCCCGATATAACTTTTGCAGTAGCGCACAGCGAAGCAACGCCCGAACAGATTGAAAGGTTTATCCCCTACGGTTTAAGAATAGCAACCCACCACACTAACGCAACCGGTACTATCGAGCACTATTCAGAATGCCGTGGCGTTTGCGTTGACGAAGCGGTTAACTATAATCGTGAAATTTACGCCGAAATTATTTCGGATAAGATGGGCATACACGTTGTTCCCTATATGCAAAGGCTTGTAAGACGAGTTAAGGGTGACGATAGGGTTATTCTTATTTCCGACCAGTTCGTATGTGACGGGCCTATTCCCGAAGGCTTTGAAGAAGCAACCGATATCCACTTTGACAACGCTGGTGAAATTGCAGGCTCGGGCTTAACGCTTGATATTGCTTGCCGTAACTTTATGGTTCACACCGGTTGTTCTATCGTAGATGCGTTTAGGTTTGCATCATACAATCCCGCTCAGGCAACTAAACTTAAAAAAGTGGGATACATTGAAGAAGGTAATTACGCCGACTTAATCATAGTTGACGATAAATTTAACGTAATAAAAACAATTATTAAAGGAGAATAAAAATGAGTAAAATTTTTGACCCCGCAACTACTTTCAATTTTACACCTGCATCTTTCGTACCTTTTAAGGACAGAGAACTTTGCGAAAAACTTCGCAAAATCAGCGGTACTGACCTTGAAAAGCACACCAGAGCAGACCAACACCCTGAATTCAACATCAAAGTTATGATGAATCCGCACCCCGTGCTTATCGCAACCCTTTTCTCAAGAATTAAAGAAGCATCGGAAAAAGGTAAGAAAATCACTCTTATTCTCGGCAACCCCGAACCCGATACCTACATTCCTTTGGCACAACTTATCAACTACTTTAAGGTAGATTGCCGTAACGTTCACCTCTTCGCAATGGACGAATGGGCTGACCAAGA
>JAGCLN010000217.1 GCA_017646945.1 Clostridia bacterium
ATTTGCGCAAACGTTAGTGAGTTTGCGGTTTTAGACTGCTCAAAAGAACTAATTAAAAATCAAACTGAATTTGGTAATTTTGACAGCTCAAAGTTCCTACTTGATAAAACCAACGAAGCGTATAACTTGTACGTTCAAGGTGTTAAAGGCGTTATTTACTTTGATAAAATAGGGGAAGAATTAGACCTTGCTAAAAAGTTATCAACCTTAACTCCGGCATCGCTTTTAAAGGTTGCAAGACTGCTTAGGTCATCAAGATTAACAAGTAGTGAGATAATAGAATTTTCTGAAGATAAGCCTATCCTTAGAGATATAGCAAGTCGCATATTTTTCGATAATTACTTAGAAAATGATATTTTTTCTAAGATAGTAAGCGATGAAGATGTATCTGATAGAGCATCGGAAAAACTATATTCTATTCGCCAAACTATAAAGCGTATTAATGAAAAGATTAGAGAGCGTTTGCAAGGTTATATGCGTTCGGGCGCAAACAAATATTTGCAAGACAATATCGTTTCAATGAGAAACGGCAGATACGTTGTTCCCGTAAAATCCGAGTGCATCGGCTCGGTTAAGGGTTTTATTCACGATAGGTCGGCAAGCGGTAATACTTTCTTTATCGAACCGCAAGAAGTTTTGGATTTAAATAACGATCTTCGCCGTGAAATTTTAGCCGAGTCAGTTGAAGTTGAAAGGATTTTATACGAACTTACCGTTTGCGTTTCGTCTATTGCCGATAATTTATATGAAAATATACGCTATTTGACCGATATTGATATTGCTTTTGCAAAAGCGGAGTATTCTTATAAGATAAAAGCGGTATATCCAAGCCTTAATTCGCAAGGTGTTATCGATATTAAACAGGGTAGACACCCCTTGATTAGTAAGGATAGAGTAGTTCCTATTTCAATCAACTTTGGTAACGGCTATAATTACGTGCTTATTTCCGGCCCAAATACCGGTGGTAAAACTGTTACGTTAAAACTAGTTGGCTTATTCGTTTTAATGAGTATGAGTGGAATCTTTATTCCTGCAAGCGAAGGTAGTGTAGTTTCCGTTTTCGATAAGGTGTTTTGTAATATCGGCGATGAGCAAAGCATTGAAAACAGTTTATCAACCTTTTCTTCGCACGTTAAAAATATTAAGTATATTATTGATAATGCAAACGCTAATTCTCTCGTATTAATCGACGAAATTGGCGCAGGAACGGACCCTGAAGAAGGCGCTTGCTTATCGCAGTCTTTCTTAGAAAAGTTGATTTCATTAAAATCTTTCGGCGTTGTAACAACGCATTACTCGTCACTAAAAGAATTTGCGCTTGTTAGTGATGATATTATAAACGCGTCGATGGATTTTGATAATAGTACTTTCTCGCCCTTATATAAAATTAATATGGGAACGCCCGGTAATTCTAACGCGATAGCGATTTCTGAGCGACTTGGCGTTGATTTTGAAATAATAAATAGGGCAAAATCACTTCTTTCCGCTGAAAAGGTTGCACTTGATAA
>JAGCLN010000218.1 GCA_017646945.1 Clostridia bacterium
CTGCTTTTGAAATACTCTTGCTGTTCTAGTGAAAGTTCGTTGCCGTCAGAGTCTTTTAAATTATACTTGACTTTATATTTAACGTAGATTATATTATTAGTAGAAGAACTGTTTTTTATCAAGTTACCTTCGGGGCTTGACAAACGGGTAGTTGACTCGTTGGCAGTTCTTCTTTTTTTGTAATATCGTATATATGATATTGATTTTCAAAAATGCTTTCCAACCAAACCATCGTTAAACTCCGTGTCTGTAAAGATTGACTTTTTGGGTTTTTTACTGTATAATCTTTAAGTATTAAATTTTATATAAGGATTACTATGGCTAAAATTATTGAATTTTTAACTAATGCAATCAACTTTACCAACGATGCGCTCTATACGTATATTTTGATTATACTGCTCGCTATCGGCGGTATTTACTTTACCGTTAGAACAAAGGCAACGCAAGTAACTTCTATTCCCGAACAACTTAGAGTCGTTACTGAAAAACCCTCTGACAAAAAAGCAGTATCTTCACTTAACGCGCTTATGGTATCAACCGCATCAAGAGTTGGTACGGGTAACATTATCGGCGTTTCCGCAGCGCTTTGCTTTGGCGGTTTCGGTAGCGTGTTCTGGATGTGGGTTATAGCCCTTATCGGTGGCGCTTCCGCTTTCGTTGAAAGTACTCTTGCTCAAATTTATAAAAAGAAAGGCCCAAATTGTTCATACGGCGGTCCTGCTTACTATATTGAAGCAACCCTAAAATGCAGATGGCTTGCGGTAATATTCTCAATCTTTTTGATTTTAACTTACGGCGTTGGCTTTAATATGCTTGCATCTTTCAACCTTCAAAGTACGTTTAAAGAATTTAACTTCTATAACGCAAGCGTTACGCCTTGGGTTATCGGCGGTATTATCTCGGTTCTAGTTGGTTTTTGCTTGTTTGGTGGCGGTAAGAGAATTATTAAGGTTACCGGCTTTATGGTTCCCGTTATGGGCATCGCTTATATCTTAGTAGCCCTTATCGTTATGTGCATCAATATAACCACTATCCCAAGCGTTATTGCAAGAATCTTCACCGAAGCGTTCGACTTTACTTCCATCTTCGGCGGTTTCACAGGCTCGTGCATTATGTACGGTATTAAAAGAGGCCTATTCAGTAACGAAGCAGGTATCGGCTCTGCGCCTAACGCATCTGCGGCGGCAGACGTTAAGCACCCCGTTAAGCAAGGCTTAGTTCAAATTCTCTCTGTGTTTATCGACACTTTGGTTATTTGTACCGCAACGGCGTTTATGTGTATGTGCTCGGGCGTTGAACCGTTCACTACCGGAGACTCACCCGCTAACGACTATATATTAGCGGTAATGCGCGCAACTCTCGGTGGCTTTGGCCCTATCTTCCTTGCAATCGCTATGATGCTTTTTGCGTTTACCACTTTACTTGGAAACCTTTTCTACGTAAATCAATCTATTACTCATATTCTTAAAAAACCTGCTACTAAGAACTTTAACGCAGTTTATTACGTTCTTGCATCATTACTCGTGTTCGTTGGTGCAGGTCTTAGTTCGGATATGCTTTGGGGAATTGCGGATATCACGATGGGGCTTATGGCTCTTATCAATATTCCCGTTATCTTATACCTTTCTAAATACGCGTTCCGCGCATTAAAAGACTATAAAGACCAGAAAAAGCAAGGCTTAGACCCCGTATTTATCGCAAAGAAAATCGGCGTTAAAGAAGAAACCGATTACTGGAAAGAAAACAACTAAATCAAACAAGAACTCGCATAGCGCGAGTTCTTTTTTTACGCTTTTAATCAAAGATAACGCCGTCTTTTGGGTACAGTTCTAACACTTTATAGTAATTAGGAATATCGATAGGTTTAACGCCGTTTGCAAGCGCGGTAAACACTTCTAACTTTTCATCGAGCATTTTTTCGCTTTCAAAATCGAAAAACTTGTCTACAAGCATATCGTCAAACTGCAGATAAAGTACGTGAAGCATTAATAATTTTTCTTGATTTTTAGTCATATTACCACCTTAAAATACAATCTTCCGTACACTCTAAACAGTTTTCACACTCGCACTCGCAAGCCGAGTCGTTTTCTTTTGCGCCAAATAATAACTTTAATAAATTGAACATAATTTTTCTCCTTATCTAACGCTACTATAAACAACTAAAATTGCCAAATGCTTGTCACTATAAAAAAATTATGTTAAAATATTTTTATGAACGAATTAAGAAGTGAAATGAAAGCGAAACGCTCCGCTTTATCTACCGATGAAGTAACTGCGTTATCCACCTTAATTACAAATAGAGTTTTAACGCTTGATTTAAAAGATTATAACAGCGTTTTTATCTACCGCAGTTTTAAAAATGAAGTGGATACTAACCGACTTATAGCCTATTTTTTAAGCCAAAACAAGAAACTTGCTTACCCTGTAATTAAGGGGGATATTATGGTTGCGGGCGCGCCTAAAACAAGCGGTGAAAACCACTCGAAATTCGGCACGGTAGAGCCAACTCTATATCAAGAGTTAAACGATATTGATATATGCTTTGTTCCCCTTATTGCAACGGATAAAAACAAGAACAGAATAGGGTTTGGCAAAGGTTATTACGATAAGTTTTTAAAAACTCACCCCTGTTTGAAAATAGGGCTTTGCTATGACTTTCAAGTAGTTGAAAACATAACGCCTAATCCGTGGGATATCCCACTTGATATCATTGTTACCGAAAGTAAAATCATAAAGTAAAAGGTGCGTAAAATTACGCACCTTTTTATTATAATGAACTTGCAATTTCCTTAGTTACTTTTAAGAACTTATCAATATCTTTCGCGCTGTGACAATGTAAGGGGGAAACCCTGATTGCTCCGCCGATGCCGATTGCTTCGATTATGCGCTTAGCATACATGCTTGACCTTACTCTATCGCAAACGATAATGTTTCTCTTTTCATACTCTTTAACAAGGTCGCTATAATCAATGCCTTCAATTCCCATAGCAACGATTAAATCGCGCTTAGTTAAATCTTTATCGTCAACGTGGACTTTAACTTTATCAATGTGCCTTAAACCTTCAACTTCTTCACTACCCTCAAGAAGCCTATTAAGTAGAGCGCGTTCTTGAAGGTGGATTCTTCTCATTCCTTCGTTGTACGCATCTTCGCGAGAAGTTTTACCGATAAACTCTTCACCTATTTCGCAAACGTAGTTAATAATTTCAAGCGTGGCGGAAAAGTTACCGGGCGACGGCGTTCCAAGTTCAAAAACCTTTTCGTCTTTCGCAATAAGTTTATGGTGGGGAAGTTTTGCAACCCTATCCGAAACGTAACCGAAACCGCAACCGCGAACGCCAAAGAACTTGTACGGCGCGAAATTAGCGCAATCAACGCCTAAATCTTCAACGTCTATCTTAGAGTGGGGCGCGTGCTGAACCATATCGCAAACAACGTAAATATCGGGGTTTATTTCCCTTACGCGCTTTGCTATCTCTTTAACGTTGATTATTCTACCCGTTACGTTTGACGCACCCATTACGCTTACGAGTTTGGTGTTTTTATCAACGAGTTTAACCACGTCTTCAACGTTTATTCCACCCGTAACTTTATCGGCGGGAATAACCCTTAATTCCCTACCCGTCTTTTTGGCGTAAAACTCAACCGCGTCAAATGCCGAAGGGTGTTCAAGTGATGAAACGACTACGTTATCACCGCCTTCGGTTTCCATAATAATCTTTATCATTTGGAACATCGTTTGCGATGCCGTAAGTTCGGTAACCAACGCGCCCGACTTTGCACCGAAAATTATCTTTAAAATATCTTCCGTACCCGCTACGACCACTTTTTTAAGGTCTTTCGCCTTTTGGTGAGTTCTTTCAGGGCAATCGGGTAAGCATTCAAGTTCCGCCTTTGACTCAACGCACTTTTTAAGCCTTAACGAACCGCCTGAATTATCGAAAAACAACCTTTCCCCATAAACGTCGTCTTCATCAACGAAATAGAACTTTTCTTTGAGTTTTAGTATAAAACTTTCATCAAACATTAAACCCTTTTCCATAACAATCCCCTATACTTTTTAGTAATTTCATTATACATTATAAATTTTGAAATATATATTATCTTTTTTGCTAATTATATTGAAAATCTTGCAATAATATAGTAAAATCAAAATATGGATAGCAATTTTAATTATTATTTAACTACAAACGGGGTTACCTTTAATTACCTAAAATCAAAATCAATAAGCGAGCGCGAACTTCACGACTATAACGAACTTTTGTTTTATATAGACGGTGAAGCGACTTTGCATACTGAAAATTATAAGCAAAAATTAACCCCCAACACTCTCGTTTTTATCCCAAAAGGAAAGTACCACTTTCTTTCTCTAAGCAACCCCGATAACTTTACAAGGCTTAAAATTTCGTTCGATTGTGGCGCGTTAACTTCTCAACTTCCAAGTGATATTTTAGTTAGTAAAAACTTACCCACACTCACCCTTTCTTTACTTGAAAACGCACTTATAGGGCTAAAAAACGATAATTTTACAAATGATTTTTACTACGGCGCGTTCCTGTTATTAGCGTCTTGGCTATCAACAAGCGCTACGAGCCAAGTGAAATTTGACGGGGAAGACACGCTCGTTTCAAACTGCGCTAAATATATTGAAAACAATCTATCTAACAACCTTTCAATCGCTAAAATTAGCGAGAGTTTAAACTTTTCGCCTTCTACCGTTTCTCACGTTTTTAAACGGCAAACGGGAATATCTATTCATAACTATATAGTGCAAAAGCGCATGATTTACGCTAAAAAATTACTCGAAACAAAATCGCCCACCCAAGTTCACCTTGAATGTGGTTACGCCGATTATTCTTCCTTTTACAAAGCGTACGTTAAAATGTTTGGCAAAAGCCCAAAAGATTAAAAAAGAGCGGATAACCGCTCTTTTTATTTATGCTTGTAATTGCTTGGCGAAACGCCGTATTTAAGTTTAAAATACCTTGAAAAATTATAGGGGTTTGAAAAGCCAACTTTATAGCACGCCCCCGATACGCTTTCGCCGTTTACTATTAGCGAAAGGGCAACGGTTAATCTTTTATCCATTAAATACTCTTTTGGGCTTACGCCGTACTCCTTTTTAAATTCCCTGCCTAAATAAGTTCTGTTATAGGAAAAGGTTTTTGCTAAGGTTTCAATCAAAACGTCTTTATAATAATTTTCATCTAAATAGGTTTTTACTTTTTTTAATAAAGCCTTATCTTCTTTTGAAGAAAGTTCGTCAATGATAGAAATAAGTATTTCGTTAACGGGTTGAGCGTAGACGATTTCATTTTCATCAACGAGCGATTTTATCTTATTATAATAATTACCACCAAGCGTGCAAACGGGTGGCAAGCTATCAAGTTTTTTAGCGTAATTACCAAAAAAACCTATCCAAGCGTACTTTAAACCATTGTTCTTTTTATAATCGTATACGATAGGAACGTGTGGTTTTACGATAAACGCATCACCCTTTTTTAAAGTGAAACGCTCGTTACCAACCAAAACGTCACCACTACCGCCTTCTACAACGTGAACAACGTAGAAAAACCTTATATGCCTTTCACCCATTCCGCCAGACGGGTTTTGCTGATAACCTATAAACATAGGCGAAATCTCGTCAAATGAAACGCTTTTGCCTTTATATTCAGTTAACGCGTAGTGAATTGAACGCTCGATTTTAACTTTCATATTCGTATTATAACGCTAAATAGACTGCAAAGTCAATCGTTAAAAGTCGCATTTTAATAAAAAATGATTGCAAAATGATATTTTTTAATATTTTAATATATATTAAAATAAAAATATGTACGGATACCAAAAAGACAGTTACGATTTAAAAGTATATAGCGAAGAATTAAGGGATTTTTTACCCGATAATATCGTTGACGCGCACGCTCATATCTGGCGCGTTGAAGACGACGAGTACGATAGAAGTAAGTTTCCTAAAAAGTGGACTAACCGCGTTGCCGGTGAATGCCCGATTGAAGACCTACTTCAAACTTATCAAGACTTTTTCGAAGGTAAAAAAGTTATCCCAGTTATCTTTGGCAATTCGGTAGCAAGGGCAATAGAACATAACGAGTACGTTAAGAGCGTTATTAAGAAATATAACTTCCCCGCACTTTACTGGACAAGGTATGATATGAGCGCCGAGTTTTTGGAAGAAAACGTCTTATTGGGCGGTTTTTCAGGGCTTAAACCTTATCTTGGCGGTTGCAAAGCAGGTGTCGTTCCTGCCGAAGCAGACATTTTTGATTTCTTACCGAAAAGTCATTTGGCGCTTGCAGATAAACTTGGGCTTAAAGTAGTTTTGCACCTTTCTAAATCAAAAAGGTTAAAAGACAAATCTAACCTTTCACAACTTTTAGAAATTGAAGAAAAGTATCCTAACGTTAAACTTATAGTGGCGCACGTTGGCAGAGCCTATGCCGATGAAGACGTTGGCAACGCATTTGAAGTACTTAAAAACACCAAAAATATGATTTTTGATTTTTCGGCTAACACTAATTCGAGCGTTATTACAAGGTGCATTGAAACGGTAGGTGTTAAGCGCGTTCTTTTCGGTACAGACCTTCCTATTGCTAAAATGAAGATGAAGCGCGTTGTAGAAAACGGAAATTATATAAACGTTATCCCACGCGGACTTTACGGTGACGTTTCTAACGATAGCCACATGAGAGAGACCGACGATAAAAACGTTACTAACTTTACTTACGAAATACTTAGGGCATTTAAAAAATCGGCAACCGATTTAACGCTTACTAAAAAAGATATTGAAGATATTATGTGCGGTAACGCGTGCAATCTATATAACATTAAATTTTAATAAGCAATTTTGCTATAAAAGGAGAAAATATGGGAATTTACGATGGTTTTAAATTTAAACCTGCCGCTTGGCTTCCAAGCAAACACTTATCACTTGAAGACCTTGAAAGGCTTAGAAATTTAACGAGAGACGACCTTGAATACACCAACGAAAACGGTTATCAAGTAAAAATCGTTCTCAACCCCGGTATGTGCGCGGTAATGGATATGTTCTACCGCATTATGCAAAGTGATATTCAAGATAAGAAACTCACTATGATTATGCCTAACCCGTGGGCGATGCGTTACATTTCACTCGTTGAAATGATTAACAAGTTCAACATTAGTTGCCGTAACGTGCACGCATTCGCTATGGACGAGTTTGCCGATGAAGACGGCAACGTTTGTCCTAACACTTACGCGCCCGGCCTTGGATATTCGTTTATGAATAACTTCTACGGCCGTATTCGTGAAGACTTGCGCCCCGATATTTCTCAATGGCATACTTTTAATAACGAAAACAAAGAGCGCGGAGTATATTCGCGCATGATTGAAGACTGTGGCGAAGGCGGAGCAGACGTAATTTATTCCGCTACCGGTTGGCCCGGCCATATCGCGTTTATCGACCCCGATACCGAAGAGTTCAAAGCCGATAGTTTAGAAGAATTTATCACTTTAAAATCGGGCTTGGTTACTCAAAACCCAATGTCCACTTGCGAAAACTCACTCTTTTCTCAAGTAGGTAAAGCGGGCGACTGTTGGGCAGTACCACCAAGAGCTGCAACTATCGGCCCTAGCGACGTTGTTAAAGCAAGGGAAAGAGTGGTTGTTCACGATTGTATGAACGCAGACGGTAGTTCTTGGCAGAAGATGATTTCAAGAATAGAACTTCACGGACCTATCTCTAAGGAATGCCCGTCTTCCATCACAAGACTTGGCAAGGGTACTTGCTATATTTCCGAAGCGCTTGCCGCTAAGCCTATTTCTTGCTGGTTTAACGGTATGCAGCCTAAAGATTTATAAAATAAATAAAATTAAAAGGAACTTGAAACCAAGTTCCTTTTTTATTATAAATCAAATTCTTTTTTCCACTTTTCAAACTCAAAGCAAAGGTTATCTTTGTGGTGCGCGTCACTTGTTAATAAGAGTTTGCCGTTCTTAGACTTAATATACTCTACCATTTCCTTTCTTGGATAGGGGCGGTCTTTATACTTTCTTGCAATACCGCCGGTGTTTACTTCAAAATAGATATCTTTGTTAAAGGCTAAAATTTCATCGATAGCCTTTTTCCAAGTAGCGATATAATCTTCGCTTTCTTCATCGAAAAATTCGTTATCGTTGTTGTTTTTTGAAATAATATCAAAATGCCCAACGATATGCGGATTTTTTTCTTTTACCAATTTTACTAATTGTTCGTAATAAATTTTATAAGCGTTAACGCCACCGCCAACGTCTTCAACAAGCGCTTTAAACTCAGGGTAAACATAATCGATTGAGTGATATTTTGAAGGGCCTTTAATGTAGTGAACGTCACCGATAACGTAGTCGAATTTAGATAAGTCGGTTTCGCCAAAATAGTCTTCTTCAACGCCTACTAAAAGTTCAATTTTATCACTATAACGGGCCTTTAAGGCGTTTAATTCCTTACTGAACTCGTAAACGCTATCGGGAGTAAGCCTGCCGTAAACGTGAAACGGCGTATAACAATGCGATACTATACCAAGCGTTTTTACACCCTTTTCAATAGCGGTATTTATAATTTCTTCCAACTCACATCTTCCGTCGCAATAAGTGGAATGAACGTGAAAATCACGAAGTATCATTTAGTCATTTTCTCCTGCTTAACTTTTTTATCAATAACGTGGCGACTGCTAAGTTCGTTATGGATATCTTCAAGCGAAATGCCTTGCTCAATCATTAAAACTAAGGCGTGATAGCAAAGGTCGGCGAGTTCGTAAATGGTTTCCTTTTTATCGTTCGCTTTTGCCGCGATAATAACTTCAGTACACTCTTCGCCCACTTTTTTAAGAATTTTATCAATACCTTTTTCAAAAAGGTAAGTTGTGTATGAACCTTCCGTTTTGTTAATTTTTCTTCCTTCAATCAACTTGAACAAACTTTCAAGAGAAAACTCTTGCAAAGTATCGCTTTCAAATACGGGATTGAAGAAACAACTGTCGCTACCGGTGTGGCAGGCAGGCCCGTCCTTTTCAACTACCATAACAAGAGCATCGTTATCGCAGTCTGCCGTGATTGAAACAACGTGTTGATAGTTTCCACTCGTTTCGCCTTTGAGCCAAAGTTCTTGGCGTGAACGGGAATAGAAACAAGCAAGTTTTTTATCCATTGTGATTTTTAAACTTTCTTCGTTCATATACGCGAGCGTCAATACTTTTTTGCTAATGCTATCAACAACGATTACGGGAATTAAACCTTTATCATCAAACTTTAAACTTTTAATATCTAACATAATTACTCCTTAACTATTCTCGTTGGAATTTCATTTTTCATAAGTTCGTTTTTTAAATCGCTTATTTTTACTTCGCCAAAATGGAATATTGATGCGGCAAGGCCTGCGTCAACTTTCGGTAAAGTTTTAAATAAGGTTACGAAGTCGTTTATACAACCTGCTCCGCCCGACGCAATTACCGGAACGGAAACAACGTCACACACCGCTTTTAACATTTCTAAGTCAAAACCGTTCTTAACCCCGTCGGTATCAATAGAGTTTAAAACAATCTCGCCTGCGCCGTTATCAACGCCACGCTTAATCCACTCGATAGCGTCAAGACCGGTATCAACTCTACCGCCCTTTGCAAAAACTCTAAACTTACCGTCTACCCTTTTAGCGTCAACGGATAACACAACGCATTGGTCGCCGTAGCGTTTAGCCGCTTCGCCTATTAAATTAGGGTTTTTGATTGCGCCCGAGTTTACGCTAACTTTATCCGCGCCACACTTTAACACCCTGTCAAAATCGTCAAGCGTGTTAATTCCACCGCCAACGGTTAAGGGTATGAAGATTGTTGATGCAACTTCTTTTAAAATATCGGTAAATAACGCACGCCCGTCGCTACTTGCGGTAATATCGTAAAATACGAGTTCATCCGCGCCGTTATCCGAATAATACTTGCCTAAGGTTACCGGGGACGAAACGTCTGCTAAGCCTTGAAAGTTCACGCCTTTAACAACCCTACCGTCCTTAACGTCTAAGCAAGGAATAATCCTTTTAGTTATCATTTGCCACCTCTATTGCCGTTTTCAAGTCAACGGCTTTGGTATAATACGCCTTACCAACGATTGCGCCGTACATATTAAGGCTTCTTAACTTTTCAATATCTTCAATAGAAGATACCCCGCCTGACGCGATAAAGTTGATTTTAAATTTACCCGATAACTCTTTATATAAAGAGTGGTTTGCGCCTTGCATAGCCCCGTCTTTAGAAATATCGGTGCAAATAACGGTAGAAACGCCTAACCTTTCTAACTTTTCACAAAAATCAAACGCATCAAGCGTAGACTTTTCAGTCCAACCCTTAATAGCAACGAATCCGTCTTTAATATCAACGCCAACGGCAATCTTATCGCCGTATAATTTTAACGCAGAAATTAAAAAATCTTCATCGGTAACGGCAGACGTTCCAAGTATAACACGCGAAACGCCC
>JAGCLN010000219.1 GCA_017646945.1 Clostridia bacterium
AAAATTTTCAAATACAACACATACGAGATAAGGATAAACGTCCGTTTTTTTCAAGCACGTTTCAACGTCATTTTTACTAATTGGCGAACTCTTTGCGCTTTCAACTAAAAAATCGCTTTCAACAGTTATATCACCACAAGTGAACTTTAATTTGCTACCAACCTTTAAATCAACGATAACCACCACTTCTTTTTTAAGTTCGTAATTAGATAAAAGGTTATACAAATCAACTTTTTTAGTTAAATGAACACTATCGCCTATTTTAACTTGACCGTTATACTTTATAACTAAGTTATTATCTTCATTAGTGGCGATTGCATTACCAACTTCATACCCCTTTCTAACAATATTAAAAGAATCACCGCTTAAAAGATTGAATTTACAGTCAAATTTAAGTTCTTTTTTTGTTAAATTAGAAACGTTACCAACTTCTAAACCTAAATTATTTTGAATTTTATCAGAAATAAACGTATCGTTTTGACCAAAAGCAAGCCCCTTAGTGTAATTACCGCGATTATACGCCACTTTTATCGCCTTTATGACTTGTTCGTTATTGTTACCGTTTAAAAGTTCTTTATAATATTTAACGGCGGAATAAACGTACTCTTTACTCCTAAGCCTACCTTCAATCTTAAACGATTTTACACCGAGCGACTTTAAATACGTAATATCTTCACCTACCGAAAGGTCTGCAAGCGAAATTAAATAGCCGGATTTTACAGTTTTATTATTAACTTCTATCGAATATTCTTTACGGCAAGGCTGTTTGCAAAGCCCACGATTACCACTATTACCGCCAACGAACGACGAAAAGTAACAATGGCCTGATAAAGAAGTACAAAGCGCGCCTTGAATAAACACTTCAGTTTCGATTATTTTTGCAATCTTTTCAATATCGATAATCTTTGTTTCTCTTGCCAAGATAACGCGCGAAAAACCGCATTTTACCGCTAATTTTGCGCCATACTCGTTGCAAACGCCTGCTTGAGTTGAAAGGTGCAAGCAAATATCAGGCATTATACTTTTAATATAACTACCAAGGAAAATATCTTGCAAAATAAATGCGTCAACCCCGTAAGAATAAGCAACGTTTATATCGTTTAATAAACTGTCAATCTCGCTATTTTTAATTAAAGTGTTAACTGTAACGTAAACCTTTACGCCGAACGATTTACAGTAAGCAACGGCGTATTTCAACTCGTCAAGCGAAAAGTTATCTGCGGATTTTCTTGCTGAAAAGTCAGTAAGCCCAAGATAAACGGCATCTGCGCCTGCGTTAACGGCTGATATTAAGTTTTCTTTCGAGCCTGCTGGCGCTAAAATCTCACACATAACTGTATTTATCCAAAATTATTGTCTTTTAGAGTTGTTTTATAAAGTTTGCCCGCCAAAATTTGACGGGCAAGTCTTTTCCTTATCTTAAAGTAATATTAGACGCTTTAAGCCCTGCTAAAATCTTAGCAACAGACGCATCTACTTCTTCCAAGGTAAGCGAACGCTCTAAGTTGGAGAACGTTAAATGGTACGCCATACTCTTCTTACCTTCTTCTAATTGATTACCTTCATAAATATCGAAAAGTTCGATAGAAACTAACGATTTATCGGCGTATTTCTTAATAAATCTTAAAGTATCACCATTGGTAACCGATTTATCCATAACGAGCGCAAGGTCGCGTTCAACCGACGGGAATTTTGGGAAAGGCTTAAATAAAAGTTTTTTATTAAGCATTTTTGAAATCACGCCGTACTTAATTTCACCAACGTATAAACGCTTATCAACGCCGAGCTTTTCACAAACCTTGGGGTTAAGTTCACCGATATAACCGATTGACCTATTGCCGATAACGATTTCCGCGCTTCTTGTTGGGTGCATAAAGGCTCTTTCACACTTTTTAAAGTCAACTTTAAAGGTTGCGCCTAAAATTTCAAGCAAGCCTTCAACAACGCCTTTAATGGTAAAGAAATCTTCGTTACCAAACATACCAAGCGCTAAAACTTCATTTTCAACGGGAAGTTCAGTAAGGGGTAAAGATTTGGGATTATAAGTTTTAGCAAACTCGAAAATTCTACCGCTTAAATTCTTTTTGTTAATATTATTAACAATAACCCTAACGAGCGATGGAACAACCGCCGTTCTCATTACCGATAAATCTTCGCCAAGCGGATTTAAAATCTTAATGAATTTATATTCGTCACTATTCATATCAAGGCCGAATACTTCATATTCCTTTTCAGAAACGAACGAATAAGTAATCGCTTCGGAAAAACCTTGAGAAACAAGGTAATTCTTCGCCTTGTTTAAGTCTTTTTGTTCTTTATTCAAACCACCAACGGTAATAGAAGCATCTTGAAGTAAGGTGTTTTCAATATGGTCGTAACCGTACATTCTAATAACTTCTTCGGCAAGGTCAGGATAATCTTCCACATCGTCACGATAAGGTGGAATATACGCAACAATATCATCACCGTCTACTTTAACGCCAAAGTTAAGCCTTGTTAAAATATCTTCGATAACGTCACTTGGAACCTCAATACCTAAAACTTTATTGATTTTAGAAATTTTAGTAACGATTTTCTTAGGTTCTAACGAAACAGAATTAACGTCAATATAACTGCTTGCAATCTTACCGATTTTAAGTTCGTCAATAAGCGATAACGCGCGCTTCATACCAAGTTCGGCAATATACGCGTCAGTCCCCTTTTCAAAACGAGAAGAAGAATCCGAGCGTTTACCGAGCGCCCTTGAAGTACGCCTAATGCTATCGCGCTTAAACATAGCCGACTCAAATACGATTGCCTTAGTATCGTTTTCAATACAACTTGACTTGCCACCCATAATACCGGCGATACATTGCGGTTTAGTAGCATCGCAAATAACTAAGTTTTGGTCGTTTAAAGAATATTCCTTATCGTCAAGCGTGGTAATAGTTTCACCATTTTCAGCGCGCCTAATAACGAGTTTTTGACCTTCTAAGTAAGAATAGTCGAAACTGTGCATAGGTTGACCTATTTCCATTAAAACGAAGTTGGTTACGTCAACGATATTGCTAATCGCTCTAATGCCAACGCTATTAAGCCTTTTTTGCATCCACTTGGGTGATTCAAAAAGTTTAACGTCTTCAACGTAAGATGCAACGTATCTTGGGCAAAGGTCAGCATCTTTAACTTCAACCAAAAGTTTATCTTCCGTTTTAAAATTAGCGGTATCATAAGATAAATTAGGCATTTTAAGGGGTTTATTTAAAACTGCGGCAACTTCTCTTGCCAAACCTAAAATACTATGACAGTCAGGGCGGTTTGCGGTTACGCCGATATCAAAAATAACTTCGTCTAAACCAACGATAGGCTTAATATCGTCACCATTATTGAGCGAATTATCTAAGATTAAAAGGCCATCGTAAGACGCGCCCTTATACATTTCTTCAGTAACGCCGATTTCTCCACCCGCGCAAAGCATACCAAACGAATCGTAACCACGAAGCTTGCCTGCTTTAATAGTCATAACACCTTCAATAGTAACGTGGTCCTTAGCGGTTGCGTAAACGGTTGCACCAACTAATGCAACGGGGGCTTTAATGCCCACTTTAACGTTATCCGCGCCACAGCAGATTTGGAAGGTGCCGTGTTTACCACAGTCAACCGTGCAAAGATGCAAATGAGTTTCGGGAATTGCTTCGCAAGTTAAAACTTCGCCTACAACAACGCCTGAAATATCCTTGCCGTTTTCGATAACTTCTTCAACTTCGAAACCGCAAGAAAAGAGTTTGTTTTTAAGTTCTTCAACCGAGATATCGCTGATATCTACGTAATCGTTAAGCCAATATAATGGAAGTTTCATACTAAATCACCTTCTTACTTGAATTGTTTTAAGAATCTTACGTCGTTTTCAAAGAACAACCTGATATCGGGAATTTTGTATTTAAGTATCGCAATACGTTCAATACCCATACCGAAAGCATAACCCGAATATACTTCACTATCAATACCGCAACCTTCTAAAACCTTCTTGTTAACGATACCTGCGCCTAAAATTTCAATCCAACCCGTACCTTTGCAAAGTTTACAACCCTTACCGTGACACTCTGAACACGAAACGTCAACTTCAACGCTCGGCTCCGTAAACGGGAAGTAAGACGGGCGTAAACGCGTTTTTGCATCTTTGCCAAACATTATCTTACAGAACTCGTCTAACGTGCCTTTAAGGTCGCATAACGTTATGTTCTTGTCTACGACAAGACCTTCCATTTGATGAAACATTGGCGAGTGAGAAGCATCGTCATCAGAACGATAAACTTTACCAGGGCTTAAAATCTTAATAGGGGGCTTTTTATCAAGCATTACCCTAACTTGACCTGCCGACGTTTGAGTTCTAAGTAAGATATTTTCGTTTACGTAGAAAGTATCTTGCATATCTCTTGCCGGATGGTCTTCGGGAATATTAAGCATCTTGAAGTTATAGTAGTCTTCTTCAATTTCTGGGCCTTCAAAGATTTCAAAACCCATGCCAATGAACGCATCGATAAGTTCGTTTTTAACGAGTGTTAACGGGTGCAAAGAACCAACTTCGCGCTTTTTTGACGGAAGCGTAACGTCAACCGCCTCGTTTAAGAAAGTTTGTTGAAGTTCTAAATCTTTAAGCTCAACTTCACGAGCATCGTAGCACTCGTCAATCGCCGTTCTTAAATCGTTAACGAGTTTACCAAAAGCAGGTCTATCTTCCTTAGGAATATCTCTCATACCTTGCATAAGTTTGGTAACTTCGCCGTTCTTTCCTTGATATTTAACCTTAACGTCATTAAGTTCTTTAACGCTCGTTGCGGCTGCAATATCTGATTTTGCATTTGATAAAATAAGGTTTAATTTCTCGTTCATATTATCTCCTTAAAATAATAAAAGCGCCCTATAAAAAGGACGCTTTTTGCGTGGTACCACCTTAATTCATACGCAAAACTTTGCGCATCTTATTCGTTATAACGTTACGAACGGCTCGGCTTACTAAAAGTTCAGCTTGCAACTCAAAAGTGAATATCGTTTTATCAGTACGTAGCGGGCTTTCAGCGTAAGCACCCACTTTCTCTTTCCGTCAACAAAAACGCCTGTCTTTATCATCGTTTTTAAATATATAAATAAATTATATATTCAAAACTAAACTTTGTCAATCGTTTAATACAACTTTTGAGCGGAAAACACCGTTCCCGATAAATAAACTTCCGGCACTTTGCCGATAATTAGGTTATCGTATAGCATTACGGTTATTTTATCGGATACGTTTTTCGTTGACACTCTCGTTACAACCGAAATATCCGGCGTTACGTTTAAATATAGCGTGTGGCGAGTTTGGTTAACTCCTGCGCTTTCAAATTTAGAAACAACGTCACACTTAACGGAATTTATCGCTATAAGTTTCATTTTTATAGGCTTACCAAAGCCTTGCAACAACTTTATACCCGTAAAAACCCCTAACGGCACGTCAACACCACTATTTATATAATTAGTTAAATACTCGCCAACGTGATTTGCAAGCGTTGTTGTTAAGGAATTAAACTTATACGCATCGGCGGTAATCATAGAAATTTCGTTATCGTTATTTTTATGAACGGTGTAAAGTTTATCGTAATTAAAGTTTTTCGTTAAACTTTTTTCTATCGCATAGTAAGATGCGGTTGATAAAACGCCTTGATACGATGCTTCGCCTATACCTATTAACATTTTATTAGAAAATGAGTAAAGCGCCGTAAATATAGCGATAAACAACGCTAAAAACAGTATAAATATCCCCTTTTTTCTACGTTTTTTAATCTTTTTCATACTTATTAGTATGATTCAACCTAAATTTTAAGCACAAAAAAACTCCCGCAAACAGCGGGAGTTTAAATTAGATAATATTAGATAATATATTTATCAAGTTTTTTGGGCGCGTTTGCAAGTTCTTCACGCTTAGCATCGTAACCATTTCTTCCAAGAAGCGCGTACGTTGCGTTTTTGCCGTTTTCAACACCCGGTTGATTGTAAGTATCAATACCGAGCATTTCACCCATATACGCGGTTTCAAGTTCAAAGAAGAATAAAAGTTGACCAAGAGTAAATGCGTTA
The DNA here is from genome assembly GCA_017646945.1 of Clostridia bacterium. Lineage (GTDB taxonomy): Bacteria > Bacillota > Clostridia > Christensenellales > Borkfalkiaceae > HGM11412. Next base: position 6,094 of record JAGCLN010000219.1, read on the forward strand.
AGAATAGGAAGATAAAT
>JAGCLN010000220.1 GCA_017646945.1 Clostridia bacterium
CCTTGGTCAAGGCTTGCACCACCATACATACAAACCTTGCTGTAATCAGGATTGTACTTCCCACATTTTTTGCAAATCATAACCTTTTCTCCTTTGTTAACCATATTTTATACCAAAAATTTTGGTATGTCAAGTATGTTACCAAAAAAGTTGGTAATATAAATATATTATGGAAATAAAGTTTGCAGAGAACTTAAAAAATCTTAGAGCGACGAAAAAGATGACGCAAGGGCAGTTGGCGCACATTTTAGGGGTTGACCAAAGGACGGTCAGCGCGTGGGAAAAGGGGGTGTGCGAGCCGAGTTTTTCTATCCTGTCCAACCTCTGCGAAATTTTTGAAGAAGATTTTAACGGATTATTAACGTAAAAAGCGACGAAGTTATCGTCGCTTTTTTGTTATTCGTTGGTGGAATTTTTACTTTTCTTTTGAACGTCATTGAGTTTGTCCTTGACTTGTTCTTGACCGTCACGGACTATTTGGCGGGCTTTTGCAGAGTTAGTCGCGAGAACCGCCCCGCCTATCATACCCAAAAGTATTCCACATAAAAATTTATCGTCCATAATTCCCCCTATTTGTAAAATTATTATGCGCTGATTTTGGCGAATTATACCGAACACCGTTACTTGACAAGCGCTCGCCCTTATGTTAGAATAAATTAAAACTTAGGAGAACTATATGAAAACAACAAAACCGCACGGAAACGAGTTTTTTCGTGGGCTTAAAAATTTTTATACGATAATCGGCGCGATAACGCAACTCGTCTACATTTGTTATCTTGCTTACGTGCTAAAAAATTACGACGAACATTTTACAGCAAACGCCATTTTACTCGCGCTGTCGATTGTATATTTTATCTTTTTTCTTATAATGCGCCGTAAGAACGGCAGGCTTGCGCGCTCGACCAAACGAACGGTAAGGCATGCGTATAGATTTAGCAAACTCATAATGAATTTTGTCAATCTATTCATAACCGTTCAAGCGATGATTTTAACGAGTAAAAATTTCAACATTTTCTCTATCGTGTTCGTGCTTATAATGTTTTCGTCCTTATCGGGAAAGATTTTGTTAGAAATAATTTTATTTGCAATAGAGCGCCGAATTACGCGCACGGTAAACAAAGTCAATCGTGGATTTGAAAAAATAAAAATGCGCGCTAAACCAAGCGAGTCTGACGAGCAGATTTCCACCGAGCAATAGACGAAAATAAATTTAAAAATTGTAACGCTCTTATTGTTGACAAAAATCAAAATTTATGTGATAATATATCTAAGCTAAGAATATACCGTTTGCACGACTGACGGATTTCGCAGAGCACTGCGGGGAAATGCAAACGAACGAATCTTTCGATTCGAAAGCCGACCGTCTGGGCAAACCGGTTTATACGACTGTGGTTTGCCTTTTTTATACAAAAAATTTTTATTATAGGAGAAAATTATGGAACACGCTAACTGGAAAGGCTTTAAGAGTGGAATTTGGCAAGACCAAATTGACGTTCGAAATTTTATCCAAGAAAACTATTCTGAATATAAAGACGACGCTAAATTCTTGTCGGGCGCTACCAAAAGAACTAACTCGCTTATGAAAAAAGTTCAAGGGCTATTTGCGCTTGAACGTCAATTCGGCGGTGTGCTCGATATCGACACGGCAACCGTTTCTTCGCTCACGAGTTTTTCACCCGGATATATAGACAAGGATAACGAAATTATCGTGGGTATGCAGACCAACCGTCCGTTAAAGCGTAGCGTTAACCCGTTCGGCGGTATGCGCATGGTTCGCCAAGCGTGCGAAGCATACGGCTATAAACTCAGTTCTAAGGTTGAAGAAGAGTTCCGTTTCCGCACCACGCACAATGACGGGGTGTTCCGCGCTTATACCGATGAGATGCGCGCAGCAAGAAAGTGCCACATCATCACGGGACTTCCCGATGCTTACGGCAGGGGCAGAA
>JAGCLN010000221.1 GCA_017646945.1 Clostridia bacterium
CTGCTCCTTACCTTAGCGGTACGAGTGGTTCAAACTCTAACTTAAACAAGGCTGGCAACATTGAAGCAAACTACAATACTTACGTTCTTGCTAACAACGTTGATATGACCGGCGTTCACATGGTTAACAGGCTTAAAGAAGGTTTCAGTAGCACTCTCGGTGGTGAAGAATTCACTACTGCTGCTAAGCTTGGTTTCGGCGGTATCTTTGACGGTCGTGGATATTCAATCTCTAACGTCGTTATTGAATTCCCCCAAGGCGCGGTTTACGGCCCTGACCCCACTATGTGGAACACTCCTTCTAACGGTTTCTTCTACAACTTATTAGAAGGCGCTCTTATTAAGAACGTTGCCTTCCTTAATATTGACGATAGTATGGACGGTGCTAGTAATTACGGTTTATCAGGCGTTCTCGGTTATAATAACTACGGTGGTAAGTTAGAAAACGTTTACGTTCAAGTTAGCCCCGATATGTACGTTGTAAGAGGTCTTTTCTCTAACCTTAGTTACGCAAGTTTCGGTACTGGATACAAGAACGTAGTAGTAGATTATCAAAGACCCGCAGGTTATACTTTCGCTGGCGCGCTTGATGCGTTAGCAAGCACCAACCACTACGCTTACAACTACGGTGCGTTATACGGTGGTGCGTCTGGTGGTTCAGCGCCTATTAATGAACAAAGCTTTACTAACGTTATCGTAGCGTCTCCCGCTCCCATTACTTCAATTAAGGGTGGTACCGGTGGCGTTTCATCCGTATCTGCAATTATGTACGGTGAAAACGAAACCGAACAAATTTACGACTTCGGCGGTGAATTTGCAGGTATGACAATTCAAGAAGTTTCCGCTATGTATGAAGAAAACGAAGTTGGTATAAATAGCAGAAAGGTAAGAGTAGGTAAAGGCGTTGAACGTTATAACGATATTACCGCTGCTGCAAGCAGTTCTTACGTTGACGCGTTAAAGGCAACGGGCTTCTTCAAAATACAAGATGGCAAACTTCTTTGGCACAACCAAAAAATCATAATTGAAGACAATTCAGTTACTGATTTTGATGCAAGCGAAGGCAAGATTTTATCTTCTACTTTAAACAATGTTAATGACGTTGAAGCGATTAAGTATGGTGACGTATACCTTGAAGAAGGCGTTGATTATACTTTTGAAGATGGTCAAATTACTTTCCTTACCATTGAAGAAAGAACCACTCTTGATACGGCTGACCAATCAATGACGTTTGAAATTCAAACTGCTGATTACGTTTATAAACTCACTAACGTTACTTACTGGACTATGGTTATCGATGATGCGGCTGAACTTAAAACCGCTCTTGATATCGACTATACTAACGTTGACCATAACAGAGGTTACTACAAACTTGCCGCTAACGTTGATATGACTAACGTTACTCTTGAATACACAACCTTAATGAAGAAGGTTAAAGCATACTCTGCTTTATACGGTTTCGCAGGTGTGTTTGATGGTGACGGCCACGCGATTAAGAACGCAACTACAATGTACGGTATTTTTGGTAACGTAGGTTACGGTAACGCTCCTGCAGTTCCCAAGAGAGTTGCAGAAATTAAGAACCTTGCAGTAACTAACATTACCATTAAGACTATTACCGGTACTAACTGGCAAAGTGGTGTATTCGGTAGATGGACTAACTACCACAACTACTGGAATATTATTCCTAGATTTAGCAACATCTACGTATCTTACGCAGATAACACTTATCCTAGTGGTTTATTCGAACAATCAATCTACGCTTACTACGATAATATCTATTTAGATACCGTTGGCAACACCGTTGACGCTGGTAACGCTGCGCTCGCAGGCAAAGAATACGGTGAAAATGTTGCCGGCAAAGCGCACGTATTAAATACTAGTGCTTATACTGACGGTGGTACTTTCTCTGGTGACTTTAGACACTGGGCTGGTAGTGCTTCTAATAAAGAAGCAATCTACCAAGAATCGATGGTTACTAACCTTATTTCTCTTGGTAAAACTCCTATCGTATACCAAAACGAAACTAACGGTAACTACGCTAACTTTATTAGATATGACGCAACGAGCGGAGAATGGATTTTAAGAAATTCAGGTTGCTCTACGCAAAGTTCCGATTTAATTATCGCTTACGAACACTACGTTGGTTATGCTTCAAACGAAACCGTTGGTTTCTTCCCTGTGGCAACTGGCGTTAAAGAAAACTTCCAACAACTTGGTTTAACTGAGGTTAACACACAAGTAGGTTACGTTTGTCAAACTTGTTATAATGAATTCTCTTTAAGTCCGGCTACTTGTTCTACCTGTGGTGTTGCTATGGATTACCTTTCTAACATTTGGGGTTCACCTGCAATCTTAACTTGGGACCTTCTTGACCTTACTAACTACGTAAATCCTTACTCGACAAATACTACCGATTCTTACAAGGGTTCAGGTATTATTAAGATCGCGGGCGCATCTAAATATAATAACGCGAGCGAGATGAGTGCTGCATACGCTACTAATAAAGATATGTACAACTCATTCTTAGCTGCTAAAGATTCTAAGGGCAATAGTCTCTTCAAAGTTTCTGCAACCGGCGTATTATTATGGCACGATGATACCGTAAATCACGACTGTGACCTTTCTGAACCCACTTGTACCGAACCTGCTAAGTGTTCAACTTGTGGTACTACCCAAGGTGAAGCGCTTGGTCACGATTATCAAGATGCGTTAGTACCAAATGAAGACGGTACTCACTCTCAAGTATGTTCAAGAGACGAATCACACAAGATTACTACCGCGTGTGTTTACGACCAAGAAATTGCTAACGAATCTACCTTAAAGAGTGAAGGTTCAATCGGTAAATTCCCTGAATATTACAAGTCTTGTATTTGTGGTAACTTGGGCGATGAAACCTTCTACGGCGATGGTGAAATCGACATTTACGATGCTATCGATTTTGATGCCTCTAACGGCGAAATGTTTACTACGTTGTTAAACAACGTTACTATTGACAAAGTAGTAATCGATGGAACTGAACTTCTTGAAGACGCAGGTTTCACTTACGATAGGAATGCTGATAAGTACTATATTACCGGCGCTCCTTCAAGAAACAACAACCAAAACTCTAAAGCACAATTATTTACAATCACAATCTACTCTGGCGAGTACGTTTACAACTTCGTTAACGTTACTTACTGGAATATGATTATTAATGATTCTACTGAACTTAAAACTGCGCTCGATATCACTTACGGTACGACTAATACTTACGATGCGTATAACTGGGGTATGTTCAAACTCGGCAATAATATTGCTATGGGTACAACCACTATCAACTGGTCGCATACTGGCATGACAGCATATCCTACCGTAAATACTGAAAATGGTTTCGCAGGTATCTTTGATGGTGACGGTTTCGTTATCGACTGTCAAAACACTGCACACTTTGGTAACCACGGTATGTTTGGTATCTTACGTAACAGCGGTGGTTCAGGCTTATTCCCCAAGCAACCCATTACAGTTAAGAACTTTGCTCTTAAAGACTTTGGTACTAACTTCCAACCCGCTTTAGCGTCGTTCAGTAAAAACCACGATTACGGTGGCAACGTAATCCTTGAAAATATTTACATTAACGTTCATAAAGATAGAGTATTCCAAGGTATTATCGAACTTCCCGGTGCTTGTATTACTATGAACAACGTAGTTGTTGATGCGGAAGGTCACGGTTACCTTAATAAGACTTACGCTGACCCGAAGAAATATACTGGCGTTACCGCAACTGACGTATTTAGTATGTACGAAGGTTACTCTCACGGTACCTTATTCTTTGATTTGAGATATGCGAACGCAAATTTCACTAATGGTATTACTAACTTCATTTCTATCGGTAAAGCATCGCTTGTTAAGAAGTCAAATGGTACTATAGTTGATATAATTGGTTCTAAGGCAAGTACGGAAGAACCGGGAACTTACGTTCACACCGTTAAGTATACTGGTTGGTCTTACAATTCTTCTGATCTTATTGCAGGTAAAGAATCTTCGTACGGTTATGCAGGTAACCGCGCTTACGGTGATACCATTATGATGGTAGGTCTTAAAGATAGCTTTAACGCTATTGCTAAGAACGTTGCAAGCAGTGCAACCGCTATTGCTGGTTTCTACTGCGCAACATGTACAAACTACTTCTCACTTGAAGAAGGTACTTGTGCTTGTGGTGCAACTCTTACTGCAAGCGACAACTTATGGAAACTTACCGAGGCTTACAACTGGAAGGTATTGAATACCGCTGATAAGACTACTAACACCACAACTCAATTTGATGGTGAATACGTATTCTGGGGCGCATCTAAGTACGAGACTAAGGCTCAAATGAAGTCTGCTTACCTTGCTGATACCACTATTTACGATTCGTTCAAGACTGCTACAACTTCTAGTGGCAAGTCGCTTTGGACTGTATATGGTGACGGTATGCTTTCTTGGGCTGGCATTAGTTACAGCCACACTTGTAAGGGTAACGCAGCAACTTGTGAAGAACCTTCGGTATGTTCAGTTTGCGGTAAAGAATTAGAGGCTGCTCTTGGCCATAATTATACTGGTAGCCCTGTTTCTAATGAAGACGGCACTCACTACGTTGCTTGTTCAAGAGACGGTTCTCATAAAGACGTTTCTACTTGCGTATACGACCAACTCGTTGAAGACGAAAAGTATCTTGCTACTCCTGCTGAAATCGGCGTAAAAGCAACTTACTACAAGTCTTGCGTATGCGGTCACGCAGGCGTTGAAACCTTTGAAGCTGCTACTGCTGAACTTACCTTTGATGAACTCGTTTATTACGATGCGTTTACCGGTAAATTAATGACTTCTATTTTAGGCAACGCGCCTATTGATAGAGTAGTTGTTGGTGACGTTACTCTTGATGCAAAAAACGGCGGTTTAGTTCTTGAAGAAGACGGTTCTTATACTATCGAATCTTGTGATAAGGCAGGAACGGTTCTCGTAGGTGTTCCGTATATCAACAATAAGACCGTTAATTCTAACGTTCTTACTTTCACTATCTATTCGGGTGACTTTATTTACAGATTTACTAACGTAAATTACGTAACTATGGTAATTCACGATGGTGCTGAACTTCAAACTGCGCTTGATATTACTTATACTGCTGAAGATAAGCATAATTACGGCTTCTATATTCTCGGTAATAACGTTGACGGCGTTGTAGCGTTTAGTTACGCCGGCTTTAACAAGAAGGAAACCATCAACACTTCAAACGGTGGTGACGGTGGCTTTATGGGTCAATTTGACGGTCTCGGTTACACTATCGATATGAAGAACTCTTCAACCGGTTCTTACGGTTTATTCGCCGCGTTCAACTGCGGTGGTAGTACTTATCCTAAGGGTCAAGCGTTTGTTAGAAACTTTGCTATTAAGAACTACTCTAATAACGGTGGCGCAGTTCTTGCAATGTATACTAACTCTCACCAATACTGGTCGACTGGTACTATTCAAATTTCTAATATCTTCGTATCGCACTATTTTAATGCTCTTGCAGGTAACGGCTTAATCGCTCAGCCTTACTACTACAGAATGAACAACGTTTACGTTGACTTAGGTGCAACAAGAGTAAACAATAACTATGCTTTAGCACCTGCTGATTTCGGCGAACAAGTTGTAAATGCAGGCGCTGCTACGATTCCTTCTGGTTCATACTACGATGGTGGTACGATTTTCGGTTCAATGAGATGGACTACTGCTGGCGTTACTGGGTTGCTACTAACGTAGTTTCAGTAGGTAAATTCCCCATTTGTTGGACTGACGGTGAAGGTAGAACTGGTTTCTACACCAAGCGTCTTGTTCACACCGTTCAAGAAGACGGTTCATATCTCCACACTCCGAGACACGGTGGTTGGTCTGGTGACGATAGGCTTAAAACTGTTGAAAGTTATATTGCTTACGCAGGCGGTAGCCATACCGTAGGTGACGTTCCCATTTTAGATAGTCTTAAAGAGGGCTTTGCTGCAATCGTTAACCAAGCAGAGTACGCAACTCAATCTACTCTTGCAGGCTTCTATTGTGCAACTTGCCGTGAAACCTTCTCTCTTGAAGCAGGTGTATGTGATACTTGTCAAGTTGAATTAACTCAAAAAGATAACCTTTGGGATTACTACGGTTCTTATAACTGGATCGTTCGTGACCTTACTACTTACACTAACCCGTCAAGCAGTGCAACTCAATCTGAATTTGTATACGCTGGCGCATATAAGTACAATGATTACGCTGAAATGAAGGCATCTGGTAATACCTTTGAATCATTCGTTGGTGAAGCAGGTAATGGTTTATGGACGGTTGAAGCTGGTCAACTTAAGTGGGTTGGCAGAACCGCTTAATACGTTATATCGTCGCAACACGCCCATAAGTTAGCAAATAACCTAAAGGTAATTTGCAAAACCTAATAGGCGGTTGCTCCTTTATCCC
>JAGCLN010000222.1 GCA_017646945.1 Clostridia bacterium
CTATTATATATAAATCAATAGCGCAAAACGTTAAAAACGCAATTTTATCTATTCCCGTTGGTTTTTCAAAAGAAAGCGTTATAACTGCTTGGGAATGCGTTAAATTTGCTAAAAAGCCACGCCTTCAAGTTGAGCTTCCCGTTTCGACTATTCAAATGGAATACACCTATCACGTAAAGCAAGAAAAAATGCTTGATAAAATAGTTGAACTTATTAAAGAGGCAAAATCCTATTGTAACGACGTTGAGTTTTTTGCGCTCGATGCAACTCGCGCAAGTGAGGATTTTTTGTTAACGGCTGTAAAAGAAGCGGAAAACAATGGTGCAACCACCGTTAGCATTTGCGATAATTCAGGTACTTCTATGCCCGAAGATATTGCTTCGTTAGTTGAAAAAATCAAATCGGTAGTTTCAATCCCCGTATGCGTTCAAGTTTCCGACCGCATAAATATGGGTGTGGCTTCGGCAATCGCTTCTATTAAAAAGGGCGTAAACGGTTTAAAGTGCGCAATGGTTGGTAAAGACGTTCTTTTAGCGGGTGAAATTTCCGATGCGATGGATGCTTGTGGCGCAAGTATTGATGCTCAAATTGAACTTAAAAACACCAAAATTCACGCAAGCATTGACGATATGATTTTAAAAATTAGCCACAAGGCTTATAGCGTTGATGATAACATTGACGAAAGCAAGAAGATTTTACTTGACGAACAGTCCACTTTGGCAGACGTAATGGCTTCCGCAGTTAAATTAGGTTATGACCTTTCAGAATCAGACTGTGGCAAGGTTTACAAAGCGCTTGTTAAAGTGTGTGAAAAGAGGGGAACCGTTGGCGCAAAAGAGTTTGAAGCGCTTATCGCAAGTAACGCGATGCAAGCGCCGTCCACCTACCATTTTGAAACTTACACTACTACAAGTAGCAACGTATCTACTTCAATGTCGCAAGTAACTTTAAAGTGTGATGGCGAAATTATAAGTGGCGTTAGCGCGGGTGATGGTCCTATCGATTCAGCCTTCCGCGCTATTGAACAATGCATCGGTCATCACTACGAACTTGACGATTTTCAAGTTCAATCGGTTACCGAGGACAAAGAAGCTCTTGGTTCTGCACTCGTAAGGCTTAGAAACAATGGTAAACTTTATTCTGGAAACGGAACGTCAACTGATATCGTTGCCGCAAGTATAAGAGCGTATATTAACGCTATAAATAAAATCGTAGCCGAGGAGGCTTAATATGAAAATTGCATTTTCAACTAAAAACGTCAATCGTTCGTCATTTTTAGATATTTGTCGCTATGCGTACGATTACGGATTTGAAGGGTTTGAAATTTACGATGCTATTAAAGAAAGGTTAAACCATAACGATAGTATTTTGCGCCGTGATAGCGCTACTGACTCTAAAAGAAAATTAGTAAATAGAGGTCTTGCCGTTTCCGCACTTAGAATGCCGTTAGCCATTGACAGTGATGAAACGACTGCAAGCACAGTTGAAAAATACGTTGAAATGGCATCAATTTCGGGAGTAAACAACGTTATAGTTTACTTAGAAGAAAAAACGAGTTTCGACGTGTTAGATGCTAAACTTTTAAGCGCAATAAAAAAAGCCGAAAAATTAGACGTTAATATTTTGTTTGAAACGGTAGGATATCTTTGTAACACCGAAAACGCAATCGAGATAATTAACCATTTTTCTTCGGCAGTAATAGGGGTTTCTTGGAACGTAAGAGGAACGTACTTTACCGCGCAAGAATCGGCGGAAGCAACTATTAAAACTTTAGGCGCATACATAAAATACGTTCGCCTTGGTGATATGAAAGACGGTAAAACCGTGTTGTTAGGCGAGGGAAGTCTTGACGTTGTAAAACTTATTAACGCGCTTTCTTCTCTCAATTACGATGGGTTTATTTGCGTTGCTTGGAATGATGAAATTAACGATGCAGATATAGTTTTAACCCATTTTGCTAACTATATGGCATCGTTTAACCGTGAAAAAGTAACAAGCGCAGGCGAGTATTACAACAGGGCAAAAACCGGCACTTTCGTTTGGAAAAAATACGAAGTTATCGACGCAACTTTTTCTAAAGTGTTAGACACGATGGTTGAAAATTATCCCGACCAGTACGCATTTAAATTCCCAACTTTAGATTATACTAGAACTTACGAGCAGTTCCGTCGCGACGTTGACGAGTGCGCTGCCGCGCTCATTTCGTTAGGCGTAAAGGCGGGCGACCACGTTGCCGTTTGGGCAACTAACGTTCCCGAGTGGTATATAACTTTTTGGGCTACTACTAAAATCGGCGCAGTTCTCGTTACCGTTAACACGGCTTATAAAATTCACGAAATAGAATATCTTTTAAAACAGTCAGACACGCATACGCTCGTTATGATTGAATACTGTAAAGATATCAATTACAAAGAGATAATAAGCGAGCTCTGCCCTGAACTTAAAACGCTTGAAGCGGGTAAACCCTTATATTCTAAAAATCTTCCCTTCCTTAGAAACGTAGTAACGGTAGGGTTTTCAATGGATGGATGTTTAACGTTTAATGAAATGCTTTCGCGCGCTTCACTTGTTCCGCAAGAAGAAGTTAGAAGACGTGCGTCACTCGTAAAACCTGATGACGTTTGCAATATGCAATACACTTCTGGAACAACGGGCTTTCCTAAAGGCGTTATGCTTACCCATAGAAATATAGTAAACAACGGTAAAACTATCGGCGATAGAATGGATTTGTCTACTGCTGACCGCATGATGATACAGGTACCTATGTTCCACTGTTTTGGCATGGTTCTTTCAATGACGTCTACAATGACTCACGGTGGAACGCTTTGCCCTATACCGTATTTCTCGCCAAAGTCTTCTCTTGCGTGCGTAAACGATGAAAAGATTACGTGTTTCAACGGCGTTCCCACAATGTTTATTGCAATGTTCAACCATCCTGACTTTGCAAAAACCGATTTCTCGTACATGAGAACGGGTATTATGGCGGGGGCAAACTGTCCTGCGGACTTAATGCGTAGAGCATCCGTTGAAATGAACATGCGTGAAATTATTTCAGTTTACGGTCAAACTGAAGCCTCGCCCGGTTGCACTATGGGTGAAGTAAACGAAGATTTAGACCATAGAGTAGAAACGGTTGGTAGCGCTTTCCCCGGCGTTGAGTGTAAGATTATCGACCCCGAAACGGGCGAAGAACTTCCCGACGGCGAAAGTGGCGAGTTTGTTGCGCGTGGCTTTAACATTATGAAAGGCTATTACAAAATGCCCGAGGCAACGGCGCAAGCTATCGATAAAGACGGGTGGCTTCACTCAGGCGATATTTGTATGAGAACGGCTGACGGATATTATAAGGTTACGGGCCGTCTTAAAGATATGATAATTCGCGGTGGCGAAAACTTATACCCGCGCGAGATTGAAGAGTTTTACTTAACAAACCCCAAAGTTCGCGATATTCTAGTAGTTGGCGTTCCCGACGAAAGATACGGCGAGGAATGTTGCGCTTGGATTATTCTTCACAAAGGGGAAACTGCTGACGAAAACGAAATGAAAGAATTTGGTAATGCCTCAATTGCAAGACATAAAGTGCCAAGATACTTTATGTTTGTAAATGAATTC
>JAGCLN010000223.1 GCA_017646945.1 Clostridia bacterium
AGAGTTTGTTATCGTTCCCAAAGATATTACTATTAATTGGAACAAGAGCACGTTTACTTATAACGCCCAAAATCAAAGGCCTACGGCAACGGCTGTTGGTTTATGCGAAAGCGATACTTTAATGTTCAATTATAGTGGAGAAGGCAAAGTTGTAGGCAATTATACGATAACTGCGACCATAGTAAACAATAACAACTATATTATTAGCGGTGAGAATTCTTTAGATTTCAGCATTGTTCAAAAAGACGTTTCGTTAACGTGGACAAATACTACTTTAACGTATAACGGCAAGGCGCAAAAGCCTAATGCAACGGTAATCGGCGTATGTGCGGGCGATACTTGTAACGTAATCGTTACCGGAGAACAAATAGAAGCAGGTTCTTATACTGCAACGGCAGAAATATCTAACGATAACTATAATTTAAGCGCAAATACGAAGAATTTTAATATTGGTAAAAAAGGACTTACCATAACCGTTAATCCGCACACTATTACTTACGGTGATGCGCCAAGCAATAACGGCGTTTCGTATAGCGGTTTTGTAAACGGCGAAGATGAAAGCGTTTTAACTGGTTCTTTAAATTACGGATACGTTTACGTACAATACGCCAACGTAGGTACTTACAATATGACTGCTAGTGGCGTAACTGCAAAGAACTATAACGTTACGTATAAATCAGGAACTCTTACCGTAAAGGCAAGACCGATAACCGTTACAATCGACAATAAAACAAGTATTTACGGAAAAGCGGTTGAAACACTTACCGCAAGTATTACCCAAGGCACTGCCGTTGGGGGAGATGATAATTTGTACAAATTACCGGAAGTCGTAACGACTAATTCAACCGTTGGCGAGTACGTAATTAAAGGTAATACAACTAATACTAACTACGATATAACGTTTATAAACGGCGTGTACTCTATTACAAAGGCAACTCTTACCGTTACTGCAAATAGCGTATGTGAAGTCGTTTACGGCAGTAATCCTAACATTGAAAGTTGCGTTGAAGTAACAACTAACAATGGTAAGAGCGTTACAGTAACTTACAATCACGGCGTAACTTCAACTACTAACGTTGGCGAATATGGTTATACCGTAAACTACGATACCGTAAACTACGAACTTATCAAGGTAAACCCCGAAAACTTCAAGATTGTTGTTAAGGCAAAAGCGGTAACTATTTCTTGGCAAGTTAATGCGGAATATGGTTTAGATAATTACGCTCAATTAAAGCCTAACGTTGAAGGCGCAACTTTAAACAACTTGCAATTAAGTTATACCTATCAAGCGGTTAGCGGTTTGGGTGGACAAGTGGTTAACAACGTTCCCGTAGCAGGCGGAACTTATATCGTAACAATTTCGTCAACCAATGCAAACTACGAATTATCCGGTTTACTTTCAACCCAATTCGTAATAGTAGTACCCGTTCAAGAATAAGCCGTTTTTAAAGGAGATTATTATGAAATGCACACAAATTAACTGTGGAAAAACGTTTGTTAAACCGTTGGCGTTGTATAACGGGGCAATAGTTTGTCCGCATTGTAAAAAGGAACTTTCAGTAGTTTCAGAATTTAAAATAACGGTTAGAAACCAAGAGTTTTACAATTTTTCTGAACTTTATCTTCACAGGTATTTATCGCCAAAGTCTCAAGACGGTATACGTACTTCTTGTAAGTTAAAGCCGGAAGAAATGGTCGAACTTGCTATTGATAACTGCAATCTTGCTGCAAAAGAAGGCAATCCTTTTGCAGTTTATAGAATGGGTTACTACAACGAATATTTCTTGGAAGCCAAGCGTAGTGAAAACGATAGAATCCGCGTTGCTTTTAACTATTACGCATCGCTTTGTTATAGCGATAAAAAGTCTATCAACGTTGAACAGGGCGCTCGTTCAATGACGAGCGAAGAGTTTGAAACGCTTAAATATCAAGCGGCGATTGCCCTATTAAATCTTTACGCGCATCATCCCCAAGCGTTAAAGGGCGCAGAAAGATATGATTATGAAAAGAACAAACAAAGAATTACATCCATTTACGGAGACGTTCCTGCTGAAGTAAACGTAAACAAAAAGCGTTCGGGCAGTAAGGTGCAAAACGTGTTCAAGGTGTTATGTTCTTGCCTTAATAAAAATAGAGCGCCACTTTGGGGTCTGTTTATGATAAGCGGCTTAGAACTTAAAGAGTTGTTTACCTTTAAAAAGGATATAAAGGATAAAAAGCCGGAACTATTTAAGCTTATTGCAAAGGGCATTGAACTTAGATATTTGCCGTGTGATGCAGAAGGCGTTATCACGCAGGACTTAGATGAAAGATACTTTATCAACCTTCCTGACAACGAAGGAAGAGTTAAAGATATTTTATTAGAGATTAAAGACGAACAAAACCTTTATTTATATTTATTCAACTCAAAAGGCGGGCACGAATACTTATCTTCTTCTCAAATAAAGAAGATAGGCTCAAAACTATCACATAACAAATACGAAGCAGTTTGTTCCTTAATAGATTATTCCGCGCAAGAATATCTTTTCTTTGATGATGATATTGTCGTTTTCAAAAAGGGTGGAAAGATTGAAAAATGTGTAGACATGCTCGTTGAAAAAATTTCAGGAGATGAATAATAATGGATGTAAAAAATATAATCAATTGTTTTCAAACAAATGGAATAAGTTATCCGCCGGAATTTTCAACGGTTGAAAAGGACGGGTGCATTAAGGTTTATGAAGGTATTTACAATAAAAACCTTGAAAAAATTGATGCTTTGGTAAGGTATGGTAGCAATAATGGTTTTAGTAACGACCTTAAAAATACTATAACTAAGCTTACTAAATTAACCGTTAAAATTTGCCAAGAAAAGAAAGCAAAAAAACACGAAAAATATATAAGTGAATCAGAAAAGATTTACATCGAGGGGGAAAAATGTATGAAAGACAAAAGCGTTCAATTTGATATGGTTGCTAAAGTAAACCTTCACATTGACAAGTATATTTCAGGCATGGAAGTTCTTATTAGTATGGACGTTGCCGAAGACCGTAAGCCCGTGCTTGTAAAAGGCATTGATAAATGCAAAGAGTTAAAAAAGATTTTGGCTGACGTTATGAACAATTCAACTCAATCGGCGTTAGACCAAGCGAAAAGCATAATTTTAGAACTTCAAGAATGGTCGGTTGTAGTTGCTAATAAAATGCACGATGATAGCGATTTAATTTATTTAGATAAGGCTATCGAAGTTGCTAAACAATGGAAAGATAATCGCGAAGTAGTTAAAACCGGTATGTTTGTAAAGAATAACAAGGTTGAAGATATTAGCGCGCTTGATTTTTATGAAGATAATCTTTCTATGATAGGTAAAAGCAACGTTGTTTTAAGAGAAATTGATATCTTCAAGAACAACCTTGCCGAATATAAAGAAATGGCTATCGGCAACGGCGTTGAAGACCTTAAAGAAAAACTTCAAGCGAAGAAGGATGAAAAGGCTAAGTTTGAAGCGGAAAAGAATGAGTTAGTCGTTAAATTCCAAAACGGCGAAATTTCTAAAATGGACCTTTATCAAGAATGCGTTGATATCGACCAACAAGTAAACGATATTAAAGAAGATATTGAAGACCTTAAATTCGAAATTGAAAACAAGAAAGATTCTTCTCGTTCTACCGGCAAGGTTGTAAGTATTTTAGAATCTTTAAACAACCAAGTTTTAGAATATAAAGCAGACCCCATTTACCTTGCGCTTTTAGGTGAAGAACTTGACTTTAATAAACTTACTCAAGTTATGCGTGGCGCAGGCACAGATGCTGATATCGAATACGTGCTTGGCGTTCAAAGAATTCTAGACCGCGTTAAAGATAGAAGAAGGAAAATGGATGTAATTTTCGTTGAAGAAACGGCCAGAAAATTAAATGCAAGACACGAGAAACACAGAAAGGAAAGACAGGAACGTTTGGACGCGCAAATCAAAGAACGCAACGACCAAATGGTAGAAAACCAAGCAAAAGCAGACGAATACCTTGCTAATTTACTTGGCAACACACAAAAACCCAATGCCGATCCACTTGTAAACAATAACTCTCAAAGAGAAAGCGTTGCAGAAGAAAACATCCGTGTCGCTTTAGATAACGACGATTTATAATTTTTTAAAAATGATTATTCCTGAAGAACTTGACCGTATTAACGGCATATATCATATTAGTCAAGATATAGACCAGTTAAGCGGTGGATTAGACGTATTAAACGATATATTACAAAATAGACAGCCTCGCCCTAATTATAGAAAAAGCGCGGAGGCTCTTTCCTATCGAGTTGATGCAAAGATTTTAGCGTTAAAATATTTTGACGGCGGTTATTTAGAAGAAGATTATCTTCCGCTTGTAGAAAAGATTAATGAGTATATTGCGATATCTGAAAGGGAAGAGTATGCTAAAACGCTTTCGCTTTTAAACAATCTTTTGGCAGTTGCTAAAAGCGTTCATACGGCTATGAGCGGCGCCGATGGTGAAATATATCGTATGCAAGATGAAGACGGCAATCCCACCACTAACGACAGGGCTGAACTCGAAGCGTTCGCAAAGGCGTTTAGGCAAAGAGCGGATTCTTTATCTGACCTTACGGATACCGCAACGCTATTTGGCGAAGGCGTTAAAATGAAAGACGTAAAGGCTGATGCAATCAAAGACCTTTTAGCAGTAGCGCATTGGGCGGAAAAGATTTTAGAAAAGGCAAATTCTAAAGAAAAAGAGCAATTTATAAGCGAGAATTTTTCTTCGCTTGACGATAAAGAAGGGCTTAAAATTTTCACCTACTATCCACCTCTTCCGGATAAAGAAAAAACAACGGCAAAAACTTTGGTTGTAATGTCGCCTTTTTTTGAAGAGGTAATTTTATTCGCGCGAGCGTTTGCAAAAGAAATGGGGATTAAGTTTTCCATAGTTTCCGCATCGGCGTTTTCTAACAAGAGCGATGATTTTATAAAAGACCTTTTTGAAGAGTTAGCAAAGGATAAAATAAACCTTATAATAACTGGCGTTCACGGATATAATTACGATAATAAAAGGGTTCTTATCGAAACCGTTTTGCGTTATTCTAAGCAAAATGGCGAAGTTTTCTTAGTTGATGATTACGGCGATAGGCAAGTTTACGATTTAGCGTATGATATAACTAAGCAAAACGAAGATTTATCTTATACCGACGTTTCCTATAAGTATTTAACAATGCCTAACTATAACTTTGTTATTTCAGAAATGGAAGAACTTGGTATGATAAACGGTTCAGAATACGCGTATATTCAAAACAATATGGCGTTTATGGGTTACGTTGGATTTAACGTTGCTCATTCGCTATTCGTTCAGGGTAGGACTTGGAAAGATGAAATTATAAATATTTCTCGCCGAAACGAAGGTAATTGCCAAGCATATTTAAGAAGGATTCCCTCTCAACAACAGTTGATAGACGTAGGCTGGAAGAATTTGGAACTTGCGCGCAACGTTGATACCAGAAAGGAAAACTTTGATTACGACTCTATCAAAGATATTAACGTTAAAAACGTTAAAAAGATACTTTCGCTTGGAACGAGTTTATTTGCAAAGTGCGGTCTTATAGTTAAATACTGTATTTTAGCCGGTGACGACGTTTCTTCTTGGCAACGCGTTGAAAGACAGCAAAAAGAAGATAGAATTAACAATGCAACTCGTTTAGTAGCGCATCTTCTTAACTGTGAAAACGAGCCGGAAGTAAAGGTTGTTCCTTTATCGGAATGGGAAAGCAAAGGCGCAGGCGGGCTTTGTTGTGACGGCGGAAAGCGTATTTTATATCGTGAAGACTGTTGCGATAGCGTTGACTGGCTTATGGATGCTATTTGCCACGAGTGTTACCACTCTTTCCAACATACTTTACAGTATCGCGGTTGGCAAGAATGGCATTGGACGGAACTTGGGGTTACCGAGTATCGCGTTCCCGAATGGGATTATAATTTTTGTAGGTACAAATCTATTGGTTCAACTGCGTATATGATTCAGGTGGTTGAAAGCGATGCAAGAGCGTTTGCAAAAGATTGCCTTATGCAAAGCGAAGGGCGTTGGCAACTTATAGATTGGGAGTAAAAATGAGTAAAATTAGTGAAAACATAGAAGCGTTTACCATAGACCTATTACATATTAACGACGTAATTAGTAATAAGCTTATTGACCTTTATGCTGGTGATGCGGGTAAAACCTTTTTTATATCTCATCCAACGAGAGAAAACCTTAGCAAGTACGTTTTAGAAGTTATTGCTAATAGGATAGGTAAAATTGGTAATACCGTTTTATTAAAAAGTGCTATCGCCGGCGAAAGCGAACAAATTATAGGTAAAGATATAAACGACCTTGCTTGGCAAGATGCTAATGGCGTTGCAGACGCTACGTCGCTTCACAGATATATAGATAACGTTTATAGAGAGTTGGACCTTAAAGGTAACAACCCATTGTTTTTCAGCGTGGGCGCTATTAAGTGGAAGGTGGCGTATAAAGATAATTTAATAAAAGAAGTTACTTCTCCGCTTTTATTATTCCCTATAAAACTTATCCGTTCGGCAAGTCGCGCAACGCCTATCTACGTTGAGTTTATTAACGATGATATTTACATTAACCCCTGTTTTATTGCAAGCCTTAGAAAGTCGGCGGGCGATAAGATTGCTGATGAATTTCCGCACCCAAACGCAGTTGGGCAAGACGTTGATTTCCCCATTGACTTGTATAAACTTGGCGATGGCGAAGGATATTTTGATAGCGTTACCGCTTACGTAAATTCTCAATGCAGAACGGATATAAGCGGTGAAACCACGTTTGAATTTGATAAAAACGTGGTTGCGATAGCGCAATACAATCACGATGAACTTTGTATGTATTACGATATCAAGCGCAACAAGGAGAAAATATATTCCCACCCGCTCGTTAATAGAATATTTAACAAGTGTGAGCCTTATCAAGAATTTGATTATTCAAAAACGATGACACAATTTATTATGCCGAGAGATAGCGTTCAAGAACGTATTATCAAAAGGGTTGTTGCAGGGCAATCGTTAGTGGTTAAAGGACCGCCGGGAACGGGTAAAACGGTTACTATTACTAACCTTATAGCATCGCTACTTGCTCAAAATAAGAAAGTTCTACTTTCTTCGCAAAAAACGGCGGCTATGGGAGAAGTTTATGCAAAACTTCCTGAATCTATTAGAAAGTTCGTTATGCTTTTGGATAGCGAAACGGAAGCGCAAGCATCAAAACTTAACGTGGTTGACGTTAAAATGGAATTCAACCAACTTTTAAACGATAAAAAAGCATACCGCTTTAACTCGGATAAATACGAAGAGTTTGAAAGTGGAAACAGAGATGTTTCTCAAGCGGTGTCAACGATAAGCGCTTATAGAAAAATTATGTTTGGCGAAAAGGGCGTTGCTGGCAAAACGTATTATTCCGCGCTTGATACAATCTGCAATTTCGATATCGACCCCGTTTTGTTTATGGACGGTAAAGACGCGTACCATTTAACTTTTGAAGAGTATTCACACAGCGCTAAACACGTTGAAGAAGCGGGCGAGTGGTGTGATCAAGCCACGGTACATCACGCCTTTATTCAAAGCCCTTGGTATCCGATAAACGCTGATTTTACGGGCGTTGACCTTGAAAATCAGTTGAAGGGAAATTCGTTGGAGGACGCTCTTATTTTACCGAGGAATATGTTGAGAGCAGAGGGGGATCTGTTTCTTTGCGGAATGTCAAAGGATGAG
>JAGCLN010000224.1 GCA_017646945.1 Clostridia bacterium
ACGCACAACGGTATGAAAAGCGTTGTGAATATGCTCGGCACTACCGAATTTCCGCGCGTTAGAATAGGTTGTAAACCCGTGGACTTTAAAGGGGATTTAGTAGATTACGTTTTATCCAACTTAAAGCCTACTGACAAGCCTTTTTACGATAGCGCGTTAGACAAGGCGTCTTCCGCCGCTTTAAGTTTTATCAGCGGTGAAAAAATAGACGTTGTAATGAATAAATTTAACGGTTAATATGCTAAAAAATCTCATTTGCTCCGAGCGTTTCGGTGGCGAGTACAACAAAATAGTAAACGACGTCTGCGGTGGTATCCCCACCGCAGTTTTCGGCGTTTCTTTTTCTGAAAAATCAAGGATAGTAAGTTCCTTTAACGCCCCCGTTTTGTTTGTTGTTAGAGATGGAATAACCGCTAAAAAGTACGCGAGTGAAATATCGCAAATCACCGGCAAAACCGCCGTTTATCTTCCCCCGAAAGACGATGCTTTACTTTTCAAATCGGCTTTTGATAAGGAGCATTTATACAGTAGGCTTACCGCCCTTTTAAAGATTAAAGAGGGAGTTGAAGTTACCGTTACCACTTTTGAAGCGTTAATGCAACTCTTTCCTAAAACGATAGAAACTTTAACCTTTAAAAAGGGTGAAGATTACGATATAGGCGAAGTTACTAACAAGTTAGTAAAACTCGGCTACACGCGTGACGAAGTTTGCGAATCCCCCGGCTATTTTAGTTTAAGGGGCGATATTTTAAGAATATTCCCTATAAATTTAGAAAAACAGTATAGGCTTGACTTTTTCGGCGATAATTTAGAAGAAATTAAGTGTGATGGCGAAGGTGTTGAAAGTATAACCGTTCTTCAAACGACTGACGTTATTATCGGGGCTGACGAAGTTGAGCAAATTAAAAACAAGTTAAAAACTTCGCTTAAAAAATACGGCAACTTGATAGTCGGCGAAAAGGCAAAGGTTTTATATAACAAGATTGTAGATAAACTTGAAACCAACCTTTTCGACGGGGCGTTACAATATATCTTCCCCCTTATTGAAAACCAAACTCACGATTTTACTAAGTTTTTTGCAAAAGATACGGTAGTCGTTTTTGACGAGAGCAAGATAACTTACGAAAACTTAGTTTATCACAATAAGGAAAAGGTTGAAAGGGTAGACGGAATTATTCGTTCGGGCGAAGGTTTTGATTTTATTTCTTCTCAACTTGCAAGCGACGAGTACGTTGCGGAACTTTTGGCGGAGTATAGGCTTTTAGCCGTTCAGTCGCTCACGGCTAAAGTACCGTTTTTTAGCCCTATCAAAACCTACAATATTCGTTCAACGCCCGTTGAAAGATACTTTTTGAAGTCGGACGATTTGTGTCGTGACGTTAAGGCGTGGAGTTTAGTCGGTTATACCGTAGTTTTGTGCTGTGGCGATTACACTCACGCCGAAAAGATATACTATAAACTTTTAGAGAGCAAAATTTCCGTAAAATTCACCGAAGAAATAAGCGGTGATATGAGTGGAGTTTTAGTAACTACCTTGCCGTTAGATAGCGGTTTTATTTCCCACGATACCAACTTGGCAGTTATTGGCACGGGCGATTTATTCGTTAAAAAATCCCAGAGCAAAACGGTTAAGAAAAAGCGTGGTGACGTGTTTACCGCGCCGGAAGTGGGTGGTTACGCCGTTCACGAAAGGTTTGGCGTTGGCTTAGTTAAAGGCGTTAAGAGAATTACCACTATCGAAGGCGGTAAGGACTACGTTGAACTCGAATATGCCGGCGGAGATAGGTTATACGTTTCTACCGACCAAATGGATAGGCTTTCAAAATACCTTGGCGGTAGCGAAACGCCTACTCTTAACAGGATAGGAAACGGCGAGTTTGAAAGGATAAAAGAAAGGGTTAAAATGGCTATTGCCAAAATGACCATCAACCTTAAAAAACTCTATAACGAACGCCGTGCTTTGAAAGGTTTTATCTTCTCTGAAGATAACGCTTTGACTATGGAATTTGAAAATTCCTTTGGTTTTGAAGAAACCGAAGACCAAATTTCTTCTATTGAAGAGATTAAAAAAGATATGGAAAGCGCCAAGGTTATGGATAGGCTTTTATGCGGTGACGTTGGCTTTGGTAAAACGGAAGTCGCTTTCCGCGCTTGCTTTAAAGCGATAATGGACGGAAAGCAGGTCGCTATGATTGCGCCCACCACGATTCTTTCCGAGCAACATTATATGACCGCCGTTTCCCGCTTTGCAAATTTCGGCGTGAGAATAGGCGTTCTCAATAGGTTTAGAACCCCCAAACAACAAAAGGACTTGATAGCGAAAATCGAGTCGGGCGAAGTTGATTTCGTTATCGGCACGCACAGGTTGTTCTCGAAAGATATCAAGTTCAAAGACCTTGGGCTTTTGATTGTAGACGAAGAGCAACGCTTTGGCGTTGAGCATAAAGAAAAGTTAAAAACGCTCAAAGAAAACGTTGACACTCTCGTTTTATCGGCTACGCCGATACCGAGAACTTTGCATATGTCTTTATCGGGCATTAGAGATATCAGTACGATAAACACCCCGCCCAAGCAAAGAATTCCCGTTCAAACGGTCGTTTCCGAACTTACAGACAGTTTGATAAAGGACGCCATTTCCAGAGAACTTTCAAGAAACGGTCAAACCTTTATCTTGTACAACAGGGTGGAAGACATCTATCTTTTTGCAAACAAAGTTCAATCAATCGTTCCAAACGCAAGGATAATCGTTGCTCACGGTCAAATGCCCGAGCGCGAGCTTGAAAACAGCATTATGCGTTTCTATAACGGCGAAGCAGACGTATTGATTGCCACCACCATTATTGAAAACGGCATAGATATTCCAAGGGCAAACACCTTAATCGTTGAAAGTAGCGATAGGTTAGGCTTGTCAACCCTTTATCAATTAAAAGGCAGAGTGGGTAGGGGCAACCTTATGGCTTACGCTTACTTTACCTATACCGAAGGTAAGATTTTAACCGATGCCTCTTACAAGCGCTTATCCGCGCTTATGGAATATACCGAAATGGGTAGCGGTTACAAAATCGCTATGCGTGATTTAGAAATTCGTGGCGCAGGCAACGTTTTAGGCAGAGAACAGCACGGCCACCTTGATAGAGTTGGTTACGAACTTTACAGCAAACTTTTAAAAGAAGAACTCGGCGAGATTACCAAGACTGCCGAGTTAGAGCTTGAAATTAAAGCCGACGCGTATATTCCCGAAAGTTATATCGAGAGTGAAAAAACTCGTATGGAAGCGTATAAACTTATTGCGGAAATCAATTCGGACGGGGATAGGGTAAGAGTTATAAACTCTCTCACCGAAGAATTTGGTGAACTTCCAAAGGCGGTAAACACCTTAATCGACATCGCTGCGGTAAAGGTAAAAGCCACCGCGGTAGACGCAATCAAGCTTGCCGTTTCCCTTAATTCGTGCAGGCTAACCCTTAAAAATTTAGACTGTTTAAGGGACGGAAAAATCACCAAACGCCTAAACGAGCATAAGGGAAAAGTTACCCTTACTTTCGATGAAAGACCGGTGCTTGTGTTCAGCGTTTTAGGCGGAAAGCCGGAAGACGAAATACGCGCGGTGATAGATTTTTTGTCGTTCGATTAGTAAAATGGAGAAAAATTGGGCAAAAAATAACAAATATTTTGTGAAAGTTATGAAAAAACTATTGCAATAAATACGATTATTTTGTATAATAGAAACGCTATTATTATAATTATATAAGTGGCTTTATGCCCTTTTGTTAACACGGAGAAATTTATGAAGAAGTTTTTAGCTAAAATCTTATCTGGCGCTTTGGCTGCCGTTATGGCGTTATTCGTTTTAAACGGTTGCGCGCTCATCACTACTAATACGGAGAGAGATATGGCGCAGGTTATCGCCACCGTTGCAGTTGATGATTCTTTGAGTGAAGATATTTATAAGCGTGAACTCGTTTCCGCATATGCTTCTCAAGGCTATTACTACGTTGACTATCAAGGTATGGCGGCAGAAGACGTGTATGAAATGTTGCTTGAAGATATCGTTAAAAACAGAATTTTAAAACAACAAGCGAAGATTGCTTTCACCGGCAAGAGTTCAATAAACGACGTTGGTTACTTTGCTCAAGCGGCTGCTGAAACTGATAAAACGAGTTACGACCAAGTTTTAGCAAAGAACAACTGGAAAGGCAATTCGATGACTTCGCTTACCAAAACTTCTCCCATCGAATTGTTTATGACTGAATATGAATACTAC
>JAGCLN010000014.1 GCA_017646945.1 Clostridia bacterium
ACGAGTGGGAAGAAAGGAAGTGTTGCTACGTACATACCTTCTTCTACTTGTTGTTGACAAGCAAGGCAAGTTTTAAGTTCGGTTTTACCCTTGATTCTGTAAAGCGTTGCGCACGCGCCACAGAAACCGTTACGGCAACCGCAACCGCGAACGAGTTCGTATCCTGCATATTCCATAGCCTTCATGATAGTAAGGCTGGCAGGAACTTCGTATTTTTTACCGAAAAAGTAAACGTTTACCATTTTTTCCATAATTTTTATCTCCTAGTCCTATTTTCCGTTTATTAATACTCAGAAGGAAGTTCTTCGAGTTGGTCCATACGGAATACAGGACCGTCTTTACAAATGTATTTATCGCCAACGTTACAGCGACCGCATTTACCGATACCGCATTTCATTCTAAATTCAAGGGTGGTAAATACTTGAGTCTTTTCAAAGCCAAGTTCCAAAAGCGCTTGAAGTGTGAACTTAATCATAATCGGCGGACCGCAAAGAACCGCAGTTCTATCAGTTGGAATATTTACTTCTTTTACGTACGCGGGTACGAAACCTACGTGACCGTCCCAACCTTCTTGCGGACGGTCGATAGTTAAGTATACGTTGAAGTCCTTTTCGTTCTTCCATTCTTCTTGAATTTCTTTAAAGTCAACAAGGTCGTCCATAGAACGAGAACCGTATACGATATCTACCGTGCCGTAGTCTGCCCTATTAGACCTTACGTAGTTGATAACTGAACGAAGGGGAGCAAGACCGATACCACCTGCGATAAAGAGTAAGTTTTTACCCTTAAAATCCTTAGTTACGGGGAACCCGTTACCGTAAGGTCCGCGGATAGTTACTTGTTGGCCTACTTCACAAGCGTGTAACCAAGAAGTTACGCAACCGCACTTTTTAATGGAAAATTCCATAAATTCGGTGTTCGTGGGGGAAGACGTGATTGAGAACATTGCTTCGCCGATACCTGGGATAGATAACATCGCGCATTGACCGGGCATATGTTCAAAAGCCTTTTTGCCATCGGGGGTTACTACTCTAAAAGTCTTAACGTCCGGAGTGTCTTTTCTAATATCGGTTATAACGCCGATTACGGGAATGAGCGCTTCGTTCATCATTAGTTTTTACCTCCGATTTTCTTAATTACTTTAACAATGTTAAGCGATTGCGGGCATTTTTTAACGCATCTACCGCAACCTACGCAACTGTATTCACCGTCGTTATTAGATGGGAAGTAGCAAAGTTTGTGCATAAATCTTTGACGATATCTTTGCATTTGGTTTTTTCTTGGGTTTTCCGCCGCCATCTTAGTAAATTCGGAATACATGCAAGAGTCCCAACACCTAAATCTCTTAACGCCTGAGTTAGTTTCAAAATCTCTAATATCAAAGCATTGGCAAGTTGGGCATACGAAAGTACAAGTACCACAGCCAAGACAAGCCTTAGAAAGTTCTTCCCATTCCGGTCTATCAAAGAGTTCCATAAGGTTTTCACCCTTAAAGATAGAAAGGTCAAGGTTTACAAAGGGCAACGCATCAATCTTATTTGCGATTGCCTTCTTTTCTTCTTCAACGCAAGTAGCGTTAGCATCTTCAAGACAAGTGAGTTTTTCTAAGAGAGCGCTACCCTTTTCGGTAAGCGGTTCAAAGAACATTTCTTCGCCAACGATAGTCGCTTGAATATCGCCCTTGGGGTTAGCCGCGTCTACGCCGAACACTTTACAAAAACAAGAACTTTC
>JAGCLN010000225.1 GCA_017646945.1 Clostridia bacterium
CCGTTACTGAACTTGCAAGCATATTTTTCGTAAGTGAAGCGACTATTCGACGCGACCTTACCGAAATGAAAGAGATGGGGCTTGTTGAAAGAAGCCACGGCGGTGCGTTCCTTCCCGAGAACTCTGAAGAAGTTTCGCTCTTTTACCGTATGGAAAGAAACCCCGGTGAAAAGGACAGGGCGGCGAGCAAGGCTTTACCGCATATCCCACCGTTCAAGTCTGTGTTTATAGACAGTTCTTCAACGGCTCTCGCGCTTGCGGAAAAAATGGATTTTTCGTACAAGACGGTTGTTACCAACAACTTGCAAACGGCAATCCAACTTTCCAAAAAGCCAAACGTTACGCTTATACTTTTAGGCGGTGCCGTTCAGTACAACACCAACTCTACCCAAGGCAGTTGGACGGCTAAGCAACTTGAAGACTTTTCCTTTGACCTAATGCTTAGTTCTTGCGCCTGCGTTATAGGTGGCGCAACGCACGAGCGCTCGCTCGACCAAAAAGAAATCAAACGCGTTGCGTTTGAACGCTCGCAAAAGCGCATACTTATTATCGACCACACTAAGTTTGAAGCAAGCGCGACCTACCGCGCGAAAGACCTTTCGGAATTCGACCTTGTAGTTACCGATAGTTTCCCACCACCCGAACTCGACGACGGTTCAATCAATTTTGTTTATTAAGAAAAGGAGGTTTAAAAAGTAAAAATGATTATACAAGATTTACACGCACATACTTATTATTCCTTCTGCTGTAAGGATAAACCAGAAAAAGTTGTTGAAACGGCGATTGCCGGTGGAATTCAAATGTTAGGTTTCTGCGACCATAGTTACGGCGTTGGTTGCGCGCGAACGGAATTTTGTTACGATAAGGGAACGAATTTATCCGCTGATTATGGTTTAACACTTCAGCGTTATTACGACCACATGAGCGCGGTTAGAGATAAATACAGAAATAGAATTAAAATACTTTGCGGTATTGAAGTTTCAACTCTTATAAGCAACGATAGTTATGCGCTTCCGGACGGGGCTGACGTATCTATGTTCGACTTTGCCTTAGTTGAAAACCTTGACCAAATCGGGCGTTCGACGGCGAGGGGCGATATCTTCTCTTTCGCCAAACGTTTAAAGTGCCCCGTGGGCATAGCGCATACCGATATGTTTAGGTTTATCGACCGCTTGGGCGAAGACCCGCTCAAATACTTTAAAAAGATGGCTGAAGCAGGAATTTTCTGGGAAATCAACGTAAACTTTGATAGTCTTCACCAATTCAAAACTCACGATTACGTTACTGAATTTTTCAAAAACAAACGTCAACAAGAAATAATAAAGCAGTCGGGCGTTCGCCTATCCGTTGGGTTTGACGGGCACAACGTTAGAGAATACAAAGCGCCAAGAGTAAAGAACGCTTGCAATATGCTTAAAAATATGGGAATACGCTTAGCGTTTGAAACGAGGTTAATATGATAAAAGATATTTATTTTAATAGTTTAGATAGCAGTAAAATTTTCGGCAACTCAAAAGTAGAAATCGAACTTGTTTGCAATAACGGTAAGGTTTTTATGAAAAACCTTAAAAATAAAAAAACGGGCTACGTTTTCACTAATAACGAAGACAATTTACCCCTTGTTTATATCCCTGGTTTTAATTACGATAACGCCGAAGTTTTATTCGATTTTGCGCCCGCAAAATGCGAAAACAATAGCGATAAAGGCGATTTAAAAATCACCTTTAAAACGAGCGATGCAAGTATTTTTTACACTCTTTCTCTCTATGAAAACTTGCCCGTTATTAGTGCAAGCGTTAAACTTAGCGGTCATTTTGACTGCCACGTTAAAACTACTAAGGACCTTATTCCGGACGGCGTTTTAGGTGGTAAACCCGTTATTATGAAAGAGTGGATTCCCGAAAACGCAAGCGTTATAGGTATCCCCTTTTACGAAAACCACTTAAACCTTACTATGGTCGACCTTTACGATGCTACTGACGACCATAACTTAGTTAAAACGGAAAAGACTTTAGAACTTTTCAGTCCTTGGGCAAAAAATTATCAAGGCAATATCTTTATCGTTGATAATTTTATTGATAACCAAGCACTTATGATGGTAAAGGAAGCGCCTTGCAAAATTGCTCAAACGGGCAACGCCGATTTCGACTTCTTCTTCAATAAGCATAGAACGGTTGCTATAACCGGCATCGGCTTATCTTTTGAAGAACCTTTCGATATTGACGAAAGCATCAATCTTTACGGCGCGTGCGTTGTGGTGGGCGATAAAAATTCCATACTCAAAGATTATCACGACTATTATTTAAGGGGAGTTTCTGCAGTGCAACGCTATCCGCAAATTCTCTCAAACACTTGGGGTGACGGCCACGCCGACAGTTGCATCAACGAAGAATTTATGCTCAAAGAACTCGATGCCGCTAACTATTTAGGCGTTGACGTTATTCAGCTTGACGACGGTTGGCAAAAAGGCCATACCGCAGGCTCGCACGTTAAAAAGGGCGGTGCGCAAATCGGCGAAGGTATGTACGACCAACAAAAAGATTTCTGGTTCGTTAGAGAAACTTTCCCTAACGGCTTAACCCCCGTTTTAGAAAAGAGCAAGCAAATCGGCGCGGAAATCGGCTTATGGTACTGTTGCGATGCGACCGACGACTACAAGTATCTTCAAACCGATATTAAAAACGTTATCGGCCTTTATAACACTCACGGCGTTTCCACCTTCAAAATAGACGGCGTTAGAATTAAAAACAAGGCGTGCGAAGATGCGGTTTATAAAATTTTAAGCGAGATACGAAAGGGAACTGATAAAAAAATCAAAATCAATATGGATATAACCGCAGGCAAACGCTTCGGCTATTTATACAACAGAGAGTTTGGCAACCTTTTCTTAGAAAACCGCTTCACAAGGGGCAGAACTTATTATCCTTATAGAACCCTTAGAAATTTGTGGGATTTATCAAAGTACGTTCCATCGCAACGTTTCCAAATCGAAGTTACTAACGTTAGAAGTAATCTTGACGTATATAACGGCGATAAACTCTCTATCGCAAACTACGAGCAAGACTACGCTTTCGCCGTTTCAATGGTAGCAAATCCGCTTATGTGGATGGAAATGCAAAACTTGCCAAGCGATAGTAAAGAAAAGTTGAAAGGCATTATTACCGCATACAAAAAGGAAAGAAAAACTCTTGCCGAGTGCTTTATTCAGCCTATCGGCAACAGACCGTCAGGCGTGGGCTTTACGGGGTTTAACGCAAGCGGTGAAAAGGGCGGATACCTTGTATTATTTAAAGAACAAACAAACGAAAAATCGTTTGAGTATAACGTTGATTTAAAGGGTAAGCGCCTCACCGTATTATACTCGTCAAATAAGACGTTAAAAGTTAAAAAGTCGGGCAATAAGGTGGTTTTATCGGGCGGAACGCCTAATTCGTTCATTTTTGTAAAGTACTAAAATTTAGTAAATTTAAACAAATATAAAAACTGCTTTTCCGCATTAGTTTTATTTATTCATTAAAAAAACACGAGCGTTTGCTCGTGTTTTTTATGTTTTTCGCTATCAGTTTACGTTGTGCGAAATAACGTTTACCGTAACTATATCTTTCCACTTTAAAGAACCTAAAAGCTGGTCGTTCCAAGTGTTTAAAGGTAAATTTTCCGTTTCTAACTCGGGGATAGATAAAACCTTTTTATCAAGGTAAGCCCTGAGTGTTTCCCTTGCCGTTTTTAGCCTTTGTTTAAGCGCGCCGAGCCTTATATCCAAAACGTCATAGCCGTGAGGTTTAAATTCGATATCCCACCTACGTTTAAGCATCAACTCAAACTTTAAGAGTTTTTTCTCGGCTTTTTTAATATCGTTATAGATTAACTCTAACTGTAAAAAGTTACTTTCCCTATACGCTTTTCTAAGCCTTTTCCCAAGTGAAAATTTTACCGAAAGGAAATCGCAAAGCGCAGATTCCGTTTCAAACAAATAGCCGTAGTTTTTACTTTCTTTGGCGCGTTTTTTAAGGCGAGTTGCATATTTTTTATAAAGCAATTCAGCCCCGTCAGGCGTATATAAATCGAAAAAACCGTTCAATAAGTCGCTATAAAAGCCGTACTTTGACGGGCCGAACGGTCTTTCACCATTAACGTTATCGCCTATGCAGTTAGGAAGGTCCAAGTCCAAAAAGGCGTTAAAGTTTTCGCCCGTGATATCGAAAAACTCTTTTTTTATCTTTGCAATACTCTTTTCGCCTTGATAAGTCTTTATAGCGTAAAACAAGGAAGATAAAACTGCAAAGTGAGAGCATTCTTGACCATCGTCACCCCACACGCAAATTAGCGTGTTGTTAACCCCTTCACGCCTGCACGCTTTTAGCGATGCCGACAAATGTTTCATCGACCACCTGTTAAACGGAACGAACCCACTCCAAGACCAGCACGCCCCTGCAAACCAACAATTTTCATTGATTTTTTTGTGAGCGTTTAGCGGTTTTGAGTAGTGAACGGTTTTATCGTAGTAATAATTCCAGTAAACTAAATCAAGCCCGTTTGGAATTGAGTTCTTCATTTTTTCAAGCGTGGAAGTATCGCAATTCGAGTTGTAACCGCCACCCAAAACGTTAAAAAACACGTCCGACCACATACACGGCTTAAAGCCGTATTTTTTAGCAATCTCTAAAACCTTTTGAATATGCCTTTTAAAAACTTCCGCCCTGTCTTGATAGCCGTGCTTTTTAAAATACTTACCAAACCCAACAAGGTCGGCTTCGTCCATACCCAAATGGATATTTTTAGAAGAAAAGCACTCTCTTGCGGTAGATATAATTTTTTCAATCAAGATATAGGTTTTTTCTTCTTCAATAAGCAAAATATCTTGAGTATCTCTAATATCGTTATAAACGTGCCACTTAAATATAGCATTCAAGTGCGCTAAGGTCTGCACGCAAGGGATAAGTTCTATCCCCTTAGACTTTGCGTAAAAATCAAGTTCTTTCAGTTCGCTTTTCGTATATCCGCCACGCATATAGCCAAAATATGGCTCGCCGTCAATTTCAAAAGTATCTTCGGTATAAAGTTGCAAAGCGTTATAGCCAAACTTTGCTAAAATATCTATATACTCTTTAACTTTATTAACTTTCATAACCCCGTTTCGTGACGAGTCGAGCATCGCTCCAAAATATCCACTTTTCATAGCACACCTACCGCTTTTTACCCTTTAAGTATAACATAGCGGTCATTTTTTTACAATATTAATATCGTTTTTTTAATTTTTTGTAAAACAAAACGCGTTCGTAACGAAAACCGTTAGAACGCGTTGTTTTTTGTTTTTTACTTTTTAATTTGACCTTGGTAGTCTTCATAAACGATATTTTGCTCAATCGCGGTAAAGCCCCAGTTTGACTTTAAAGCATCTGCAATAATTTGAGCGGTGGAAATATGCGTATAAAGACTGTTGTGATTGTTTGCGCCAACGGTTCCGTCATCGCCAACTTGCGGAATTATTACTTCTTTCAAGTATCCCGCACCCACAACTCCCGCATCGGTAAGCGCACCCATAGCGTAATTACCCGCTTTTGAGTTAGTATGAGTCCAAACCATATACGCGTTAGGATATAACGTGTGAAGTTTTTCAACCATAGCAACAACTTCTTGATTGTAAGTTGACAAATTGAAATTGTTTTGCGTGGTATCGTTACCGCCGATATTAAAGATTATAACGTCAGGTATCCATTGAGCATGATTCCAAGTGGGCGTTGTTTTAGCGCCGGAAACGTTGTTACTCGTTGTGATGCCGGTATAGTCTAACACGTCGTAAACGGACTTTCCCGAAGGGAAAGAAACGCCCCAGCCGCTGTTTCCAACGTATTGAACGTCCGCCCCGAACATTCTTGCGGTAAGGTAGTTAAAAGAGTGAAGCGCGCTACTATTAGCGGTGTTTCTGCCTTGACCTTGCTTACCCAACGCGCCATGGCCAGAGCCACCTGACGCACACACGAACATAAATCTTAAACTTCCTTCATCGTCAAACGCGTTTCTCTCAATAAACATTCCGTCCGTTTCAAAAGATAAAACGGAAACGGTTGCATCGTAAGGTTCACTCATCTTTAAACATTTAACGGTGTGCCTGCCGTTAGTAAGCCCGCCTACGACCAAAACTCGCTCAACGCCACCGGTAAGCTTAAACGTTCTATCTTGCCTTACGGTAGGCAAAATCTCGCCGTCTACGGCAACGTTAAAATAAGGCTCGCGGTTCGCGTTTGAACCAGATACGGTAGAATCGAACTCAACGTAGAGTTCCGTGCCCGTAAAGTCGATTGTGAAGCCGGTAGCGGAATGATATTGAGTAACTCTTGCAGGGGATTCTTCATCCGCTTCAAAATAAGCGTATCTACCTTCCCACTTAACCATAGGCTTAGTTTGAGAAACCAAATCCGCGCCTTGAATTAGTTTTACACCACTATCGTCACCCGCATCGTTGCAAGCGCTAAAAACCGCGCACGAAACGATGCAAAGAGCGATAGAAATTATAATAGATAAAATCTTTTTCATAGTTTTATAAAGCGTAATAGATAGTAGTTCCGCTACCCGTCATAATAATGAAGATAGCGCATATAACCATTGCGCCAATCCACGCTCTACCAGACTTATTGAAGAACCATCTGTTAAATAACGGAAGCGCAGCCATCATAGGAATAATGCTGAACAACATATTTACGAAAAGCCATTGCGGACCAACTTCACCTCTAAATCCAACCATACCGGTTGATGCGAACGGTGCGTATTGAACGATAATCAAAGCAACTAAGCCCAAAGTATTACCTAATACGGCAATCAACTTGCTAAGCCATTCCGGCCAGTTAGAAGGCCTCATCGCGCAGTTAACTCTCAAAGAGTTAGACATATAGAATATGAAGAAGAACGGCAAATACATAGCCATAGCGAGTATCGCCTTAAAGTTGAGCGTGAATCTTGCGGAAATGAAGAAGAAACGCATATCAACGTGGAAGATTGCATAACACAAACCGTCTAACGCGAAGAAGGAAAGTATTAAGATTGCCGCCATAAGCGGAGTCTTCCAGAAATCGCTACCTTTAAGTTTTAAAGGGTCAAGCTTACTAACGTAAGCCTTGTTTACTTCGCTTGCGTTCTTTGCCATTAACGAATCGATAATCCACTCAAGACCCCAAGTGAAGAAGAATATTAAAGTACCGATAATACCGTTTGCAACCGCCCAAATCATAATCGCGTTAGTAAAGCGTTGGGGGAAGAACCAAGTTTGGATACTGCCTGCCGCATCGGGGAACCATTCTACCGATTTTTGAACTGCAACCATATATAAGAAGTATGCAATTACCGCCGATATAACGAAGGTTAACCAGAAGATAATTCTGCCTTTAATCTTTTGATCACCAGTTCTTTCAGGAATATCTTTTTTAAGGCTTGCGAACGCCCTTGTCTTTAATAAGAGAACGAAAAGCGCCATAATGAACACGAAACCGCCAACTAAAACCATACCACCGCCGATTTCTTTAAACAACCAAGAGTGGCTATTGTCTTTAACGCCGTTTTGAGTAGTTCCGTTCATATCGTAGTTATCAAAAACGTAACCGAAGAAAGAAACCATGTGGGTTAAAGTTGCGTTATCGTAAGGTTGAAGGGCGTGTAAACACTCTTCGTTATTGATAACCGCGTAAGTATAGGTATAGGGGTTGCCGTAATCTTGGCCGATTTCAACTTCTTCAATAGAATTTTCGTTGTTTCTACCTAATTGATAGTTAACAATTTCAATTGATTCGGGCGCGTAA
>JAGCLN010000015.1 GCA_017646945.1 Clostridia bacterium
ACTTTCAGGATTGTTACAAGCAAGAGTGATAACGGTAACCGCATCTCTTTTCGCTTTGTACATCGTGTCAACAGGTTCAGCAAGGAAAACCTTATCTAAAACTTCAAAACTTTTAAGGTCACAACCGCGAACGCCGAATAAAACGAAGGGCGCGGGGGTCTTTCTCGCATCGATAATTTCAATGTTTTTACCCGAAAGTTTGAATTCCATCATATCTTCCGATTGTGGGAAGAATAAGTCTTTTGCCGATTTTACGGTTTGAAGTGATTCAATATCAACGTCAACCCCGTTTTCGTACTTTTTGAAGTTTGTAGCCTTTGCAACCTTTACGGGAAGGTAAAGTTCTTGAAGGTTTGCTATTTCCTTATATAATATATCTAAATTTTTATAAGCAATCTTTTTCATCAGTCGTTACCTCCGAAAACTTCGCTAGGGTCAACGTCACCAGTAGTATAGTTAGTAAGCGGACCTTTGGAATCGGTATCTTCGCCTGCTTGATATTCGCCGTATAATCTATCGATATCGCTAATGAACTTTCTGTTAAGAAGTTGTAAGGGAATACGAGAAGGACATACTCTTGAACATTCGCCACAGTCGGTACAACGACCTGCTACGTGGAACGCTCTTATAATATGGAATAACTTTTCTTCAAAACTATCGCTGTTTGCCTTGCTTGCAATACCCGAATTATCGTTATCGAAAACGCACTTAGTACAAGTACATGCAGGGCATACGTTTCTACAAGCGTTACAACGGATACAGTTAGAAAGTTGGTCTTTCCAGAACGCGTACCTTTCGTCAGCAGTCATCGCTTCGAGTTTCTTAACCATTTCAAAACGGTCGAGAGCGGGTTCGCGCTTTTCGTTAAACGAAATAGCGTCGTCATAAGATAAAGGCTTTTTAGTACAAGTTAAGCACTTGCCAAGAATAATATCTTCTTTCTTGAAAGAGTAATCTTTACCGTTTGCCTTAACGGTAACGTTATCAACGGTTTCAACGGCGCCGTCAACAATTTCAATACCGTTTTCTTTAAGTTTGTAGGGGTCAACTTTACCTTGACACTCAACGCCGATTGTGTAAACGTTTTCCTTTTTAATTCTGTGTTCTTTGATAAGTTGATTAAAACTGTAACTATCGCAAGGTTTTAAGAATACTAAAATCTTGCCTTCTTTTTTGCTTTCTTCAACGAGATACTTGCAAAGGTTTGCTCCGCAGAACGCGTTGTAGCAAAAATCTTTTAAACTTTCTTCGGTTTTGAAAACGCAAGGCTCAACGTCGTAACCGAGTTCGCCTTTCTTCCAACCGAGAACGCGAGTAACTTCGCCTGAACTTAAGAGTGCGATTGCCTTTTCAATCATAGCGGTTTCTATTCTTTGCATCTTAAATCCTCCAATCTCTTGTTTTCGCCAAGAGCAGCAACTTTACTTGCAAAATCATTCATAACGGCAGAGAATTTTGCGCCTTCCGCTGCAGATACCCACTCAACGCGAGTTCTTTCTCTTTCAATGCCGAGATAGTCGAGCATACTGAAAAGTAAACTCATTCTTCTTCTTGCATAGTAGTTACCGGTCGTATAGTGGCAGTCGCCGGGGTGACAACCACAAATGATTACGCCGTCTGCTCCCCTTTGGAAAGCCTTTAAAATAAACATAGGGTTAACCCTGCACGAACAGGGAACTCTTATAATCTTTACGTCAGCAGGGTAAGAAAGCCTTGACGAACCTGCAAGGTCGGCACCTGCGTAACTACACCAGTTACAGCAGAACGCAACGATTAAAGGTCTTTTTTCATTATTCATCTCTTGCATATCGCGTCTACCTCCGCCATAATCTGTTTGTTACTAAATCCTTTAAGGTCCATAGCGCCAGAAGGACAAGTAACGGTACAAGCGCCACAACCTTGACATACCGCTTCGTTTACGGTTGCAATTCTTCTAAGTTCAGTCTTGCCACCGCCGATACGGAATTCTTTATCAACGTAAGTGATAGCGCCGTAAGGACAAACGTTCGCGCATACCGAACAGCCCGTACAAAGCATTTCGTCGCTATGAGCAACGCAAGCGTTACATTTAAGTTTGTCTTTAGATAAAAGACCTACAACTTTCGCCGCGCAAGCGCTCGCTTGAGAAACCGTTTCGGGAATATCTTTCGGGCCTTGACATACGCCTGATAAGAAAATACCTGCCGTCGGGCTTTCTACGGGGCGAAGTTTTGCGTGCGCTTCGGTTAAGAAGTTGTTAGTATCAATGCTTGCAGTTACCATAGTTGCAATC
The DNA here is from genome assembly GCA_017646945.1 of Clostridia bacterium. Classification (GTDB taxonomy): domain Bacteria; phylum Bacillota; class Clostridia; order Christensenellales; family Borkfalkiaceae; genus HGM11412. The sequence continues at coordinate 2,273 of JAGCLN010000015.1, forward strand.
TTTCTAACCGACGGGTTGGGTTCGATTGCCGCTGCAAGAACTACAAGGTCTGA
>JAGCLN010000226.1 GCA_017646945.1 Clostridia bacterium
CTTTCGCTATCGTATTGAGTTAAAGTTTCTAAAATATCAGTCGGGTTAGCCATTTATTTTTCCCCCTATATAATAATTTTCCGTGTCTATTTCTTCAAAATCTTCGGGCGTGTCTAAATGCGGTGTGTCAACTAACTGACCGCCGATATAATATACATAGCCTAAATAGATTTCTTTTCCGTACAGCATACCGTCCGCTTTACGCCTAAAAATTTTGCCTTCGCTTGCTGTAATTTTATTCATATTCATAATCTTAACCCCACAATATAGATTTTATTTCTGCCGAAGTCGGATAAGTTATAGATGCACTCGCCCCGTCCGAAAGGTAGTATTTGGTTGCGGAAGTTAATGCGCTGTTTGTTGCGTTAATAGATATGTTATCCCATTCGGTCTTTGTCCCCATATAATAAATTTCAGAAACCGCACTATCTTGTAAAACTTCTTGCTCTATATGAGTTATTATATTAGATAATATAATCTTACTTAGCGTACTGCAATAATCAAATGCTCTTGCGCTTAATCTTGTTATTGTTTCGGGAAGAATAATCTCTTCCAAGTAGGCACAGTCATTGAACATATAACTTTGTATAGTCGTGAAAGTCGGGGGAATAATAATTTTTTTTGCTCGCACGCTAAAAATTCGAGTAGTGTCTAACGAAATCGCAGTTACGTCATAAAGATAAACAACATAAGTTCCCGCCGTTGTATAAGTATGAGTTTTTTCCGTTTCAGTTGTTATCTCGTCTTTTGTGCCGTCGCCCCATTCTATAAGCGAAAGCCCGGTTAATCTTGACAACGAAAAACTGACCGCCGTGTTATCCGTTGGGATAGGAATTTCAACAATTATAGCGTTGTTTACGTTATAAATTTTGTCGTTGATTTCAATTTCGGTCGCTTTACTGACAGGCTTATTTAAGTCAGAAGTATTGTCAACGTTCCCTAACCCGACTTGCGCTTTCGTAACGCTGTGCGGGTTGCTCGTGTTTGCAATATGCCCGTTCCAAGCCGTTATATCGCTCGCCGTAACGAATTTATGTATTTGGTTAGTATCCGTAACTAAATCGCTTTCAAGCGGGTTTTGGGCGGTAATTTCCGCCTGTAAACCGCCTATAATATCGCCTATCGGTACGGTCGTTTGGTTGCCGTTTTCCAGCGTGATTATAAGCGAGTTAGTTTCTTCGTCAAACTCTACGCTAACGACTACGCTTTCAATGGGTAAGTCTATCGTGGCAGCCGAGCCGAGCGCGTTTCCGTTTTGGTCTTTTAACTGCGCCGTAATTTGATAGTCCGTATTTACGTTAAGGAATATTCCCGCGCCGTATTTTGTGGATAACGGCAAGGAATACTCTTGAATTGCGCTATCCATTTGAGCCTTATCTACGAGTTTATTGCTTGAACTTGCGCTTGACGGTATTTTGCCGTTTATGGTGTTTATGTCGCTTGTATTTCCCGCAACCGCACTTTCCACGTTATTTATATCTCTTTCGGCGGTTGTCATACGCCCTTGCAAGTCGGAAATTGAAACAGTATGCCCCGAAACTGTGTCGCGCACGGTAGAATATTGAGTATAGTTTACTGCGTCGTATCCGCTTTTACCTGCGCCGACCTTAATCGTCAAGTTGCCGATAGCGTCAGCACCGTTTTCTTGCATTTTTTCGTAACGTGGTATTCCGCCGTTTTCCTGTCCGACGTTGATAAGTCCGTCAATAGGCTCGCTCCCCGTTGCGTCCACCGAATAAACCGAGAGTTTACCCGCTTTTGACTTTTTGCAAACTTTTTTGCCGATTGCGGCTAAAAGGTCGTCGTAAGTGGCGGGTTCGTCTTCTTCCATAACGTACGCCACGCCGTCGTTAACGGTAAAATTGTAACTTTGAGTTGCGATAGTTCCACCGCCGATAGTTATGTAGAACTGTACCGTTACCGTTCCCGAATACGCCGTTACGAATAAGGGCAAATCATAAACCCATACTGCGTAAGTATCGCCGTTCTCGTCGGTAAAGCCTTGTAACTGCCCGTAATTTTCGCCCATAACTTGCCTGCTCGTGTTGTAGCCGTTCGGAAGCGTAAACGCAACCGTAATTCCCGCCGTTTGGGGTACGGAAGCAACAAAATAAATTCTTGTCGCCTTATCCGAACCTTGATACACTTGTTCGGGAAGTATTTTTTGAATATTCCCGTTTGCAGAGTACAAAAAAATCATAATTCGCTCCTATTCGTATATATCTTTCTTAATTGCTAAATGTAAGGTTATACCGTTATCAAGGGGTTTATTCGCCCCGATAACAAGTTCCCCGCCTTCGTGTATTGTTTGCGTAGTTTCGTTCCCGTCTTCGTCTTCTACGTTGATTATCGTTTCCGACATAGGCGTTACGATAGCCCACGCCACATAGCCCGAACGAGAACTTATTGTAATCTCGTTTCCGTTAGTTATGTTAAGCGGGTTATATTGACCGCCCGTAAGTTCTACGGCATTTGATAAGTCAAGTTTCGTATTTATGGTATTTATCCGTTCGGTAAAGCCGTAAAGTTTCAAGTCCGAGCCTTGAATACCGTTATCGTTTACACACCGAGAATTACGCATTAAAGCCGAGCCGATTATTATATCTTTGTCGTCCGTTACTGCGGTCAATTCGTAAGTAACTTGCGGTATTTCCCTGCTGTCTTTACGGTATTTTACGGCGTTAAACTTGCCGTTAAGGGGCGACGTTGCGTTTGCTACAACTCCCGTCGTGTCTCCCACTTCGTATGTAACTTGTATATTCGGGTAATTTTGTTCGTAATTCGTTGCGCTTTGCGGAGCGACAACAGTTGTATTCCGCCTAAAAGCAAACCCTAAATAATAAAACCGCCCGTAATAATCGCCATAGGGTACGTAATTCGCCCAATATCCCGAAACGCCCCCACTTCCTTCTGCATTGACATATTCGACCTTTTGCCCCGCCGAATAGTTATCTCGAAAGGCAAAAGTAAACTGCATGGCGTTGCCGAGAGATGAAGCGATAACGGGCAAGGTTATGTTATTGCGGTTAGCAAGATTACCGTCTTTCTTCCAACGGTAAACGCTAACCGCCGAAACAGGCGACAGCCCGCCGAAAAGATATTGATTTACGATATTTGGGGAAGTAAAAAACACGCCATTATCTGACGTGTTATCCGTTTGAGATATTTTAAGATATTCGCGTAAGACGCTATCTCGCTTAAACGCTTGCTTTTCTGATACTTCCCACATACGCTTTTCGGTGTTTATCCCGACGTATTGAGATAAGCGGTTAAAATCTTTTGAAAGGGCTACCGTACACTTTATATAAGTGGGTAAAATTTCAACGCTAACCGCCGAGATATAATAGTTCTCGTCGTAAAGCATACCCGCTTTCGGTATGTCGCTTAAAAACGCTAAATGATACGTGTAAGTCATTGAGACGTTACCGAGACGGGCTACAACGCCTTTTAAGTTTTCCCCGTAGTATCTCGCTTCTACGATATTCGCGCTTTGATTATACGCTAAATTTCGGGGTATTCCGCCGATTATAACGGACTTGCTCGTTTGTACACGTGCGCCGTAAACGGGTAAGTATTCCACTTGAAAGGAAACTTCCATAAGTTGTTTAGGCGTTAAGTCAAGGTCTGACCGCCCCGTTACCGCCCTTATAATATTAAGCAACGCATATTTACTGAATATACTTGAAACAGCGTGTTCCGACTTAAAGAACGCCCCTTTAATATTCTTTTCGCCTTGCGTATAATAAAGCGCATAGGCTTTAACGAACGGGTAAGTTCCCGCATAAGACGAAAGATTATCGTAGTCCGCTTTCTCGAATATGTACGGCGATATATCCCACTCGCCACTACCAACCGACGGAATACTTTTGACGTAGATTTTATATCTACCGCCCGTTTGATAAATGGGATAAACGGTAGGAATAATCGTCGAGTTATCTTCCTGCAAGCGCATAGTCGTATTTTCCGACCGCATTGTTATCGCCCCGTCATAAAACGGCTCTACGATAACGCCTTGCGCCCAGTCTAACTGATTTATGAGATTATCCGAAGAAGTATCAAGCCCCGTACAATATTCGTTTATATCGGTGCTGAACCCCGCCGAAACATACGGCTTTAAGGTCTTAATATGCGAAAGTTTATTTCCACCGTATTCGTCAAAAGAAAAGTTATAATAACGCTTTCCGTTATCATACGCAAAACTCGTTATTCTCGGCTCACCGTGTATAAAACCGCCGACCATTTGCATTTGCTCACGAAAGGTCATTTTTGTAAACGCAAATTCGGGCGATAAAATCTTATCGTATTTTTTCGCTTGACTTCCTACTTCGTACGATACGGCGTTTCCCGTCGTATCGTCATAAACTACCCCGTCAAAACGAAAACGGGGCTTTTCGCCGTATCTTAACGGCTCTATAAGGTCGCAAGCACGAACTATTACGTCCGTAATAGTCCATTTTTTAAGGGGCAAATGATTATCAACAACGCCTATATATCCTGTTGCTACATATTCTCCCGTTGTAATGCCATAAGCATAATAAGCATAAACTACGGTATAAGTATCTGACGGTAAATTTAAAGTTTTTGCGTTAATCGTGTAAGTGGGCGGGACATTATCCGCAACGCTTCCTAAATCTTGTGTTCTTGTTACCGTGCCGTTTTGCGTAATTGTCAAAATTAAATGTGCATTTATTATCTCTGTTTTTTCTTCATATACTTTTACACCTGTTGAATTTGTAATAGTAATTCTTTGCGGAAATTCATTTTCAACTTCATAATTTGATAAACCTAAATATTCTCCTACTGAAACCGAAAAATCTTGCATAGATTGAAAAATTATCGGGCTACTCATAGGACTTTTGAAATAATCGGATAAAAAATTAAAATTACTATTATTATGATAAATATTAAAATTAACAAAACTTGCCATATTAACCTAATAAAAAAGGCTCTATCAAAAGATAGAACCTTAGATAAAACTCTTTATTTTTAATTTTTATTTTTCCAAATATAAGTTATAAAAAAAATTGACATAACTGTTGATAAAATAGCAAAAACCATATATATTATATATTCTTGTATTCTTAACATTGCAGTTTGATATTCTGAAATTATTTTATCTGCCATTCTTTGCGCATATTTTATCCATTGTGTTAAATTTGGTATTGCCGTTATTATTAAATACACTCCCAACGCTACCAGCACGCCCAAAAGCACCGTCAAAACAACCTTTTTTTTCGTAGTCATAAGAATATACCCCCTTTTTTGCTTATTATAAAGAGTTAAGGGGCAATTTGTCAAGCGATTTCTTCGTTTTCTCCGACATAATCGTTGCCAAGTGCGTTTGTAAAGGTTATCGGGTCGCCGATAAACCCTTCCATTATTTTTGTGAGTTCAATTCCGTAGAGTTCGTGATTATAAGTCTTTAACCCGTCTTTCGTCTTTATGCCGACGAGTTCTATTGAGTTATCGCTTGCTACGATATAAAACCGCTCGTAAATTTCCGTTATTTTGCCCGTTGTAGCATTGTAAGTTATTGAAGATACGTTTGTTTCCGCTCTCGCTTGCAAAACCGCCACATAATCGGCTGGAAATCTTGCCGACGGTGTATTTGTTATCGTGAGTTTTACGAGTGTTAAAGGCTGTATAAATTCCTTTGGCAAGTGCTTTATAAACGTTTCCGTTTCGTCAAGTTGTTCGTCAAGTAAGTCCGCCCACTTAATGGGAAAGACTAAATATTTTGATATATCTTGCCAAGCGTTATTTTGCCATAATTCAAGTTTTAGAGTATTCATAACTGACGACTTCCCCTTGCTCCCGCTCTGATATAGTTGAGTTGTATAGATTGATTTTCAACGCTTCGTTCGGTGTTTATGCGTATCTGATTTTGCATAATGTTTATGCCCTTGCTTACAAGACCTACACCAACGCCGACAACAAAGCCGACTACGTTACCCGTCGCAAGCCCCGCTACAACACCGCTTTCTAATATTCCCAACCCGTCGTTGAAAACTTTTTGAGCGAACTGCGCTCTTTCTTGCATTTCGTTTGAGCCTGTCCGTAAGGCTACCATTGAATGCTCGAAAGAGATTATTTGGTTAGCATAACCTTTGACTTGCCTATAAGCAGTTATGCCCGTCATAAACGCTCTTGCTTGCGATTTTGTGAGTAAGCCTTTTCCTTTTTCGCTATCCGACGGACTTCCGTCGTTAGCAATAGGGCTTTTATTCGATTGTAAACCGCCTGCGTTCTCGATAATTATTCGATACGGGCGTTCTGCGTATTCTGACATTATGCTATTCTTCTATATCTATAAACCGTAGTGTAAGGCGGTAAATTGTTATGCGCTTCGTTATTTCCCGCCCGTTCGGTATAATCAAGGTTACCGCTATTGACGGACGTATCTACCACGCCGTTACCAGAAGACGAGCCTTGACCCGCCGTCGAACTCGCTAAATATCCGTGAGTGTGAGCGGGTATCTGATTGACGGTAAGCGTTACCGTTTTTGTTCCGCCGTGTATTCCTATTGCGTTAAATTCCGTTTGGGTCGTATCAACGCCGACAAGGACTTCGCCTGCGCCGAATACTTCCCACGTACCGCCGAGTGCTTGTCCAACGGC
>JAGCLN010000227.1 GCA_017646945.1 Clostridia bacterium
CTACCGAATAATCAATGGGTGCAAAGTCGCTTTCAACATTACTTGAAATAAGCCTTTCTAAAGCACCTGCTTTAGATAAAACGTTTGTAATTATACTACCGCGGCTTTTATTATTAAATACGTAAAAATCCTTTTCAAATATAAGCGAAAACGCCGTGCCGTGAAAAGAGTTTGTAAAAATCGTTTTAGCGTATTTAAGGGCGCTTAAAAATTCCGCCGGGCCGTAAGTTAATATTTGCTTGTGCTTTGCACCTTTTTCTTTTGCTGAACAAATCTCTACTAATTTTAGCCCACGTTTAGCCGCATAATCTTGTGCAACCCTTGTGAGTTCTTCGTTATGAATTACGCTATAGAGTAAAACGTAATCTCCTTTAATTTTTCTCTTTGATAAAACTTTATCGTATTCTATTTTATCAAGTAAAAATACAGGATCGCAAACGGTTTCTATTTTTTTATCGGTTAAAGTTGATAAATACTTTGCGGTATCTTCTTCTCTAACGGATATATAATCGAGTTTTTCAAGTAAGTTTTTTACTTTTAACTCGTCGCTATCAATATATTTTTCTTTTCCAACGCTTGGCGCATAAGCAATTTTGTTTTTAATTCCCCTTATATCTCCAAAAAACATAGGGTTTATTGAACCTATAATATCGGGGTTCCATATTTGATCGCTACCACACACAACCGTATCAATATCCAAACTATTAACGTCTGCAATTTCGTTTACAGTCTTTGTTAATCTAACTTCATTTTTTCTAAAAGACCTAAAACTTTTAAGCCTTTTACGCTTCCAGTTAGCAGAAAGAATAAGTGCAATCCCAAGTTTAATTTTTCTAGAAAAAGATTTATTCGTCTCCCCGTCCCAAGACTGTTTTAACCATGAAAATAAATAATTGCTTTTTTCGTGTTCAGGTATAGTGTAATCTACAATTTTACAATCAAATCCTAAACCATTAAGATATTTATAACTTGCAAACACTTGCAAATTGGCACCGTAGTTTGTGTTTTTATGTACGGTTACAATCCCTACCTTTTTTGTCATAATCCTTTCAGTTTCCTTCACTTAATTTCTTTTTCTTAAATCGAGTCTGTAAAATGTTAAGATAGTATTTAAAACTTTCATTGTTAGTTAACGCGCTAGCAATAGCATAAAACAAGCCACCCACAACAATTTGCATCGGTAAAAGCGCATAGTTATTTAACGGAATAAACCCTATACAATATACTCCTGCAAACATTATCGCTGAAAGCATAAAATTAAAACCGATATCTTTAATTAAATACCTATACTTATAGTCGATTGCCTTTCTTACAATCATCGTTTCTATAAATACTGAACACAATGCGCAAACCATACCAGCATACGCAAAAAATATAGGATTCTCAGCAAGCAAAACAACGAGTAATATTATTAACAATGCAATCGCTTTTTTTGCCAATTCAATCTTTAAAACTAAATCTGTTCTTCCTATCGCTTTTAAAGTTTGGTTTGTGCCGAGAGTTAAAAACTCTAACATATACGTATAACAAAACGCTACTAAGTATGGAACTGAAGGCAACCATTTATCTGTTAAAACAACGCTGACAAACTGTGTTGAAATAGCAGCGAACCCAAACATAGCTGGAAAAATAAGATACGATGATAAAGAGAAGAATCGTCTTATAATCCTTAGCACCTTTTCCTTCTCGTCTTGAACTTCCTTTATTACAGGTAATAATACTGACGACAATGTACTATCAATTGAAGTTGCTATAACCCTTGGGTAATTTTCAGCTTTGTTATAATAAGCAAGATCATTTGGAGTGTATTGCAATCCAACAATTAACGGTTTAACTTCGATAAACACATTTGATATTACACTACTAACAAAGAGTTTCCAACTATATTTAATAAGTGGTATAAGCCTTTGCTTTGATATAACGAATACGAATTTTATTTTGCTTATGATTAACAATATAATTGTATCTATCACAGCATTAGTTAATTGTTGAGCAACTAACGCCCATGGTCCAAAACCATTAAGCGCCATCCACACACCCACAACTGCAGACATAATGGTTCCGCCTATAGTTGCAAAAAAGAACTTCTTAAACTGCATATTGCGAGAAATTTTTGCGTTTACAACCGACTTTGTCATATACACAAAAAAACCAAGACCCATAACTCTCATAACGGGAATTAAAATGGGCATATCATATAACCTTGCAACAATCGGAGCGCAAAAAAAGACTTCAATATACAATACTAAAGCAATAATAATATTGTTAAACAATACGCTTCAATAATCAATTTCATCAACATCCTTATTTTGAACACGCGCAGTACTTAAACCACTCGTAATAAAAATATTGCAAAATGAAAAGAAAATCGTTACTATGCTTACAACACTATAGTCTTCGGGCATTAAAATTCTTGCAAGAATTATTGAAACAATAGTTGAAACCAACTGCGCGCCTATTCTTTCAAAAAA
>JAGCLN010000228.1 GCA_017646945.1 Clostridia bacterium
ACCTTATCACGGATACGGTATTCGTTATAAAGACGAAGTTATCGTTCGTAAAGAAGGTAAGACTGCAGGTAAGTAAAAGGAGTAAAACGCTATGATTTCAAAAATTAATAAAAATCAAGATAGACAAAGAAGACACGCAAGAGTCCGCCTTAAACTTTCCGGCACTGCAGAATGTCCTAGACTTAACGTATACAGAAGTCTTAATCATATCTACGCTCAAATTATTGACGACGTAAAGGGTGTTACTCTTTGCGCTTGCTCAACTGTTGAGAAAGAGGTTATTAAGCTAATTGCTGAAACCGATAAGAAGGGTGCAGCAAAGATCGTTGGTCAGGAACTTGCTAAAAAGGCACTTGCTAAAGGTATTGATACCGTTGTATTTGACAGAGGCGGATACCTTTACACCGGTAGAGTGGCAGCACTCGCAGACGGCGCAAGAGAAGCCGGACTTAAGTTCTAAGGGAGGCAATAAAAAATGGCAAGAGAAAATAACAGACCTCAAAGAAGACAAGATGTTAATGACGGTCTTATTAAAAAACTTATTACAGTTAACCGTGTTACCAAGGTTGTTAAAGGTGGACGTAAAATGCGTTTTGCCGCTTTGGTTATCGTAGGTGACGGTGCTGGTAGAGTAGGTTGCGGTATGGGTAAAGCAAACGAAGTTCCCGAAGCAATCGATAAGGCATCAGCACAAGCTAAAAAGGCTATGAGAAAAGTAGCGCTCGTTGGCAATACTATTTCTCACAGCACAGTAGGTAAGTTTGGTAGAGGTTCTATCGTAATGTTCCCCGCTGAAGAAGGTACCGGTGTTATCGCTGGTGGTCCCGTTCGTGCGGTTATGGAAGCAGCAGGCGTTAAGAACATTAGAACTAAATCTCACGGAACTACTAACCCCATCAACATGGTAAAAGCAGCGCTTGAAGGACTTTACGGTCTTAAATCAGCTGAAGAAGTTGCTGCCCTTCGCGGTAAAACCGTTGAAGAAATTTTGGGTTAAGGAGGTAACGAATAATGGCTAAAGCAAACAAGATTAAAGTTACGCTTGTAAAAAGCACTATTTCGTGTTCCGCAGCTCAAAAAGGCACAGTAGCAGCATTAGGTCTTAGAAAGATTGGTCAATCTAATACCTTCGCTGACAGCGCTACTTTACAAGGTCAGTTAAAAGTTGTAGCTCACCTTGTAAAAGTTGAAAACGTTTAAGAGGTGGCACAATGAGAATTGATACGTTACAACCTGCTGAAGGCAGCAGAAAATCGGTTAAGAGACTTGGCCGTGGTACTGGTTCTGGCTTGGGTAAAACAAGCGGTAAGGGCCACAAAGGTCAATGGGCAAGAAGTGGTGGCGGTGTAAGACCTGGCTTTGAAGGCGGTCAAATGCCCCTTATCAGAAGACTTCCCAAACGCGGTTTCAATAACCATTTTAGAAAAGTTTACGCTATCGTTAACGTAGACTTACTTAACAACTTTGAAGCAAACGCAGTAGTAGATTTTGAAACTTTATGGTGCGCTGGTCTTATCAAAGAAGTTAAAAATGCAGTTGGTCTTAAAGTTTTAGGCAACAGCGAACTTAAAGTAGCGTTAACCGTTAAGGCATCTAAGTTCTCGGCATCTGCTAAAGAAGCAATCGAGAAAGCCGGCGGTACTTGCGAATTAGTTTAATTATTTCCTTTAACTTATTAAGACGGAGGTTACAAAATGTTTGAAACGTTAAAACAAGCGTTTAAGGTGAAAGAAATCCGCATTAAGATATACTTCACTTTGTTACTTTTATTAGTATACAGATTAGGTTGTTATATCCCCGTTCCCGGTATTGGTTCTGAACTTATCGGCGAAGGTTTCGGTAATCTTTCATACCTTAACATAATGAATATGATGACGGGTGGTTCACTTCAATCGGGAACGTTGTTCGCGATGGGTATTGGACCTTACATTAACTCGTCCATTATAATCCAACTTCTCGCAGTTGCAATTCCATCACTTGAAAGACTTTCTAAGCAAGGTGAAGAAGGCCGTAAAAAAATTTCACAATACACGAGATATTTAACCATTTTACTTGCGATTATCCAAGGTCTTGGTATCTTACTTGCGTATGACGTAAACCTTACAACTTCTACGACTAACAACACCGCGCTTGCAGATTTACTTTTCGGTCAAAAATGGCTTGCATACGTAGTAGTTATCATCTTCTTTACAGCAGGTACGGTAGTTACTATGTGGATCGGCGAGAGAATTACCGATTACGGTGTTTCAAACGGAATATCGCTCCTTATCTTTGCGGGTATTTTATCTAGCGCAGGTCAAGCACTTATTCCTATGGTTACTAACATTTGGGGTACTGAAAGCGGTCTCCAAAACTTCTGGAAACTCATTGCAATGCTCATTGCAATCTTAGTAGTATTCACTTGCATCGTAACCGTAGAACTCGCAGAAAGAAGAATTCCCGTTCATTATCAAAAGCAAATCAAGGGCAACAAGATGTACGGCGGTCAGTCAACAGTTATTCCCATTAAGGTTAACTCAACAGGCGTACTTCCCTTAATCTTCGCGTTCTCGATTTTAAGTTTCCCTGAACTTATTATGACGCTCTTCGGCTGGGCTGATAGCAATTTTGGTATTTTCTGGCAAAACTATATGGGTACTAACTCATGGGCATACATGGTAGTTTTAAGTTTACTCATTATATTCTTTGCTTATTTCTATACTTCAATTCAATTCAACCCTGACGATATTTCTAAGAGTATTCAACAAAACGGTGGTTTAATTGCGGGTATCCGCCAAGGTAAACCCACCACGCAATATCTTAAAAAGATTAGCGGTAGAATCACTCTTTTCGGTGCGATTTTCTTAGCGCTTATCGCTCTCGTACCGGCAATCCTTTTCAAAGCGATTAGCCCTGAATCTTCGGGTGCGTTCACCGCAACTGGTATGCTCATCGTAGTATCCGTAGCAATTGAATTCAACACCGCACTTCAGTCGCAAATCATGATGAAGAACTATAAGGGATTTTTGAAATAAGATGAACGTTATATTACTTGGGGCTCCGGGTGCTGGTAAAGGTACTCAAGCAACTAGGCTTGCTGAAAAGTACAATATTCCACACATCTCAACGGGCGATATTTTCAGAGAGAACATTAAAAAACAAACTCCTATCGGCGTAGTTGCCAAGTCTTATATAGACAAAGGTCAACTCGTTCCCGATGAAGTAACGGTAGAAATCGTTAAGCAACGTTTAAGTCAAGACGATTGCAAGGGTGGTTACTTATTAGATGGTTTCCCGAGGAATTTATTCCAAGCGGGTGAACTTGATAAGTTTACAACCGTTGAAAAAGTAGTTGATATCGACGTAGACTTAACAAAATTATTAAAGCGTATTACTGGTAGAAGGGTTTGCCCTTGCGGTGAATCCTATCACGTTGACTTCCTTGATGGTAAAACCACTTGCGCTAAATGTGGCGCGGAGCTTTATCAAAGAGCGGACGATAACGAAGTTACCGTAGGTAGTAGACTTTCCGTTTACGAAAATCAAACGGCACCGCTTATTGATTACTATAAAAAAGCGGGAAAACTCGTTGTTATTGATGGCGATAAAGCCATTGACGAAGTTTTTGCGGATATAGTTTCAAAACTCGGCTGATATGATTATTATTAAAACGGATAAAGACATTGAACTTATGCGAGAACCCTGTAAAATTGTCAAAGACGTGCTTTTGTTAGCAGGTCAAACCGTGAAAGCGGGTATGACAACAGGGGAACTCGATAAGATTTTACACGACTATATAACGTCTTCTGGCGCAAAGCCGTCCTTTCTTGGATTGTACGGATTTCCAAAAAGCACTTGCATTTCTATAAATGAAGAAGTGGTGCACGGAATCCCCGGCAACCGCATTATAAAGGAAGGGGACATCGTTTCCGTAGACGTTGGGGCATATCTCAACGGTTTCCACGGTGACGGCGCAAGAACGTTCTGTATAGGAAGCGTAACACCCGAAAAGGAAAGGCTCGTAAAGGTAACTGAAGAGTGTTTCTTTAAAGGGATTGAAGGCATAATGATAGGTAGCGCGCTTGGCGATATCGGTGCTCAAGTAGAAGAGCACGCGGTAAAGAACGGCTATTCCGTTGTTAAAGCGATGGTAGGCCACGGTATCGGCAGAAAGCTTCACGAAGACCCTGAAGTTCCAAACTTTGGAAGAAGGGGTACGGGTGTGAGACTTAGGCGAAATATGGCGCTTGCCATAGAACCTATGATAAATATGGGCTCATACCAAGTTGACATAGACGGTTGGGACTGTATTACAAGGGACAAGATGCCGTCAGCGCACTATGAAAACACGGTTGTTATAACCGACAACGGCGTTGAAATATTAACGCTATAAAATTCTTCTATATGCCAAATGCTGGTGGTACAGCGTAAACTTTAAGCCTTAAGGAAGAAGCGGGCATATAGTACGATAAGTAAGTAGAACTTACGACGATTATAAAAATGGAGGTATAAAGAGTGTCTAAAAACGACGTTATTGAAGCGGAAGGCGTTATTGTAGAAGCTTTGCCGAACGCAACGTTCAAAGTTAAACTCTCAAACGGCTTTATCATAACAGCGTACATTTCAGGTAAGTTAAGAATGAATTACATTAAGTTTATACCTGGTGACGGCGTTAAGATAGA
>JAGCLN010000229.1 GCA_017646945.1 Clostridia bacterium
GCCTGCAAACGGATGGGATTTATCGGGCGCAAACAGTTTTATTTCACCATACTCACCACCACCTCCAAGATACCCGACCGTTAGTTTAGAAATAGGAATTATATAGCGATTTCCTACACTTATCGGCGCGCCGATTATAGAGTTTATATTTACACTTTCGTTCAATTCTTTAAACGATTTAATCATATTGTCTGTTAAATTTGAATTTATCTCTTTTTTCATTGAAATTTACCCTACTTATAGCATTTGCAATTAGTAATATTAATATACTTATTAAGTTTACGTAGGTATTTACGCTCAATTTTACCCCTCTATTTAAACTTTCATCGCATAAAAGGTTAAAATCGTAACTATAATTACAATTGCTAAATATTTTTACGATTGATTTTAGGTTAGAAATTAAAGAGTATAAAAAAGTGAGTGAATAAACGCTAGATAATACCGCATCGGAGCAAACGTAAATATCTACTACACTAAAATACTTTAAATAATTTCCTCGTTTATTAAAAACACTTTTAAGTTTCGGTTTTAATATAACGGCTTTTTTATTGCTTAAATGTAAATAAAATCCACCCCTTTCTCTTTTTAAAAGATAACCGCTATTAAGCCTTATAACTTTAAACAAATATACCGCGTAATACACTTTTTTACCTGATATATCATAGTAAAAATAAAGCGAAAAAAATAGCGGTACAATCAAAATTAACATAATGATAAACACCGCTAAAACCATATAAATATTATTTGTAGTAAAATTAAAAAAATGCGTAAAATACGCATTTTTTAGAAATTATTTTATTGTATCAAACTCTTCGTCTTTCAAATAATCAGGCAAGTCTTCACTATCGATATCAGGAAGTTCAAAATTATCTTCTTCAACCACCTCAACCGCCTTTTTAACACCGCTGATTGCTTCGCCTAAAAGGTCAACTTCTTCACCTTCAACGTACTCGTCTTTTTCAAAAAGATAACTACTATCGTTAGTTGGGCTACGAAGTTTAACAATCTTTTCCATAAGTTCGTCATAGTCAGGCAAATCAGCAAGTGACGAAATTTGGAATCTCTTTAAAAACTCGTCCGTAGTGCCGAATAATACGGGTTTGCCAACCGTATCTTTACGGCCAACAACTTCAATAACACCGAGTTTTAAAAGATTTTGAAGGGCAAATTCACTATTAGAACCCCTTAATTCTTCAAGGTCAATTCTCGTAACCGGTTGTTTATAAGCAACGATTGCCGCTACTTCAAGCATAGATTTTGAAAGTTCCCTTTCTTTTATAGGGTTCAATACGCTTGAAACTTCTTCGGCATACTTAGAATTTGATGAAAATTGAAGTTTTTTATTAAAAATTAAAAGTTTAATGCCACTTTCATCAATATATTTGTCTTGTAAATCTTTAGCGGCGTCTAAAACTTCTTTATCGGAAACGCCGAGTTTTTCAGAAATATCCTTGATTTGAACGGCATCGCCCGATACGAATAGTACGGATTCAATTATATTCTTCAAGTTCTCCAATTTCTTCTCCCCCGTTTTCATTATAATAAAGTGTTATATCACCAAAAGTATCGTCTTGAACGTAAGTTAAATATTGATGTTTTAAAAGTTCTAATAACGCCTGAAAAGTTGTTATCATTTCAGTTTTAGTAGCGTAAACTGTGAAAAGGTCGTAAAAACTCATTTCTTTTCTCTCTTGAAGTTGCGCTTTGATAAAATAAATTTTATCCGCAACGGTGAAAACTTCTTTAGGAATTTCTTTTTCCTTGTTTTCAATAGTATCTTTTACGTCAACCCTTTTTAAAAGGTTTGCAAACGCATTAATAAGCCCGTCAAGATTAAAATCGGTATAAACTATTTTAACGTTGTGCGCGTCATCATCAGGTTTTTTATAAAATTTATTAACGTCTTCTAAAAGTTTGAGTTTCTCGGCAGACTCTTTATAAAGCCTATACTCTTCAATTCTGCGAATTAATAGGTTACCTTCTTCTTCCGCTTCAAGTTGCGCGTCTTCATTA